>JACQVS010000061.1 GCA_016209605.1 Planctomycetota bacterium | reverse complement strand
GTTATTGGCGCTCGAGCCGCCGTCGCCGCCGTTGGCGAGCACCTTCCCTTGAGCGCCGATGAGGAGCGTCCCGCCGGAGACCAGCTTCACCGTCCCGCCGCCGCCCCCGCCGGCTCCGCCGCTGGAACCGTTCTGCACCCCGGGGATGAACTCTGCCCCGCCCGCGCCTCCGCCTCCGCCTCCCGAGCCGCCCAGAAGCTCGCTCAAGAAGATGTCGCCGTAAGCCGGCCCCAGGGTGGTCTGAGCGGTTTCGAACTGGCGGCCGTTCGTGCCGTTCGATCCGTACCCGCCCCCCCCGCCGCCATTGCCGTGGTTCGTGATCGCCGCGTTGCCGCCCTTCCCGCCGCCAGGGCCAGAACCGGTCTCACCGGAAAGCTTCAGCGTTCCGCCCGCGCCGCCGCGCCCGCCGCCGGCCGCGGCGCTCCCTCCGGCCGCTGGATCGTTCGAGTCGTTCCGGCCTGCGCTGCCGGGGCCGCCGGAAACATCGATCGTCCCCGCGACGGTGAAGTTTCCCTGCGCCACGAGGACGAGAGGCTCCGCGCCCGCGCCTCGAATGGTCCCGCCCTCGGCGACCAGGATGTTCGAGAAGGAATTCACGCCTTGAAGCTCGAGGACCTCGCCTGGCGCCACCACCAGGCCGGTCTCGGCCACGAAGGGGTTCGAGCCGAATTCGAGCTCGCGGATATTGATGATGCCATCGCCATCGGGATCCTCGTTCGCATCGTTCCGGAGGGGATCGAGGCCGGCCGCGACCTCGGGGCCGTCCCGCATGCCGTCGCCGTCTGAATCGGGATTGAGGGCGTCGGTTTCGCCGGCGTCGCGGCTGCCGTTCCGATTTTTATCCTCCGCGCCGTCGGCGAGGCCATCGCCGTCGGAGTCGGGATTGCGTATGCCCGTTCCGAGCCGCAGCTCGATCAAGTTCGAGAGGCCGTCTCCGTCCAGGTCATCGGCCGAATCGGCGCGGAAGGGATCGGTGCCGAGAGAAACCTCGATGCCGTTCGCGATGCCGTCGCCATCGGCATCGCCCGAAGCCGGGACGACCTCGATGGCCGCATCCGGCAGCCATAGGCGTTTCCCGGCCGCCTCCACCTCGGCGCCGATGGAGAGCCCGCCGGCGATGGGCTCCGAGTGGAGCGCCTCGACGGCGTCGACGGGCATGTCGGCGGCGAAGCCCGCATCGCTCCGGCCCTGGATGCGCACGGAATTCACCCGAACCAGTCCGGTGGGGGCCAGGTCGAATTCGAAGCGGCGCTGCTCCGGATCGACGCTGATGGGCACCAGGGGCGCGAAGTTGACCCCGTCCGCGCTCGCGGCCAGGTCGAAGAGGGTGAGTCCGGCGCCGGCCGGGCGGTGGACGGCGATATCGACCCCAGGGCCATCGACGATGGCGTTGTCGCGGAAAAAGAAAATTTTCGGAGTGAAATTGCCGATGTATCCCGTCCCGTCCGGCGCTCCGGCGCCTCGAAGGGCGCTGTCATCGCCTCCCCCCTTCTCGCCCGCCACCCAGTCGGCGAAGGGGTCGCCGGGGATGGCGACAAGCGGGGGAACGGTGATGCTGGCGGCCACCCGCCGGCCCGGGCTCTGTGACGATCCGAGCGGCTTGCCGTTCCCGTAGGCGATGATGGAGACCAGGTCGGCCTGCGCCGACTCGACCGCCACCTCCAGCGCCTGCCCCTCGACGGCGCGGGAGCCGTTTGCAGGAGAGACGAGCGCCAGCGCTCCGGTCCGGAAGCCGCTCCGCGCCGCCGCCGGCTGTCCCGAGGCATCGGCTAGGCCGTTCCCAGCGAGGTCCGTGATCGAGCCCAATACCTCGATGGTGTACGGCGAGTCGAAGTCGAGGCTCTGTCCGGGAAGGATGCGAACGGCGCGGTTCCCCTCCTCGAGCCGCAGCGCCGCGGCGACGGCGAGGCCGTTCCGGTCGAGGAGGCGGACGGACTCCGCGGTCACGGTGGCGGCGGAGATCGCCTCGCTGAAGCGGATGAGGGGCTGGATCGAGACCGAAACGCCCGCCGCGCCATCGGGAGGCTCGAAAGCCGCGACCTGGGGTCCGGTGAGATCGGCGCCGCGCGTCGTGAAGCGGCCCTGGAAAGGCTCGAGGGGATTCCCCTCGAGATCCGTGGCGCCGTCTTTGAGATCGAGGAGGTGTTCGGTGCCCAGGGCCAGATCCGCCCGCGGAACGATCGCGGCCTGGAGGCCATCCGCGGAAAGAGAGACCGCGACGGCAACCGCCGTCCCGCCGGCCGAGAGCGTTGCCGTGGCCTCGTTCAGGCTCGAGGCGAGCAGAGGCTCCGAAAACGTCACTTCGATGGCGGGCCTGAGGTCGACGCCGGTCGCGCCATCCGGCGGGTTGACGCGGACCACGCGCGGGCGGACGAGATCGGGCCCGCGCGCCGTGAAGGAGCTCCGGAACTCGGCCCTGAGGGGATTCCCCGCGAGGTCCGTGATCCCGGTCCTGAGGATCAAGGTGTGTAGCCCCTCGAGCTGGAGCGGCGCGGCGGGCGCGAAGATGACGACTTTGTCGCCGTCCTGGAAGGAGATGTCCCCGGCCACGGATCCAGTGGGCCCTTCGAGGATGAGCGTCCCGGCCGTGACCGTGGCGCGGGCGATGGGCTCGCTGAAAACCACTCGCACCCGGACGCGAGGATCGACGTCGATGGCGCCATCGGGCGGATCGGCGGTGAGGACCCGCGGCCCCTCGAGGTCGGCAACCTTGAGCGCGATCGCGGCCGACCTCCCCTCGTTCCCCTCGGCGTCGAGGGCGAAGGCGACGAGCTCGATGGCCGCGCCCGGCGCCGCTTCCGCCGGGACCAGGAGCTGGAAGGTCGCCTCGGCCTCGCGGGCGGGGGGGTCGACCGATCTCGACGCATCGAAAACGGCGGCGCCGAAGGCGAGGAGGCGCAACGCCGCCACGGCGACATTGTCGATGGCGCGAACGCGGACCTCGACGGTCGATCCCGGTTGCGCCTCGGTCCCGGCCGCCGGCGAGATGATGGAAGCGGCTGGAGGGGTGATGTCCGCCACCCGGATCGGAGCCTCGACCAGTGCCGAAACGTTGCCGTCGAGGTCGACCGCCTGGCCGCCGAGCCGGAATACCGTCCCCCGCGGCGCCCCGGCGGGGATGGGGAAGCTGAAGTTGAAGGCGGCGGTCGCCTGCCCGGTGAGCGCGCGCGACTCGCGCACGGCGCCGTCGGCGAGGAATCTCAGCGACGCGAGGCCGGACGTATCCGAGGCCGAGACCAGCGCCGTGGCGCTGGTCCCCGGCTCGAAGCGATCCCCCTGGAGCAGGGTCACAGAGACCGAAGGGGGCGTGGAGTCCTTGGCGCTGAGAGCCCGCGCCGGCGCCTCGCTTATATTCCCCAGCGAATCGGCGGCGAAGGCCCGCACCGTCAGGAAGCCCTCGAAAGGCGCTGGGGTGGTGAAGCGGAAGCTCCGGACCGCCAGGGCCGGCCGCCCTTCGATCAGGGCGGCCTGGCGCGGCACGAAGACCGCGCCGGCGCGGTCGACCTGGAAAGAGATCTCGGCGACGCCGGCCGGATCGCTCGCCTGCACGGTCACGGTCGTCTCGGCCCCCGGTCCGGCCCTCTCTCCCGCGGCCGGGGCGAGGATGACGACCTGGGGGCCGGCTCGGTCTTCAATGCGCAGGACCACGGCCTCGGCCTCGCGCACCTGGCCGGCGGTGTCGGTCGCGGCGGCGCGGATGGTGAGGAGACTGCCGCCGCCGGTGAAGACCGCCGGCGCGGTGAAGGTGAAGGTCCCTTCTCCAGAAACGGCGGGCGGCGAGAAATCCACCCGCCGCGAGGCGCCGGTTTCGCTCACCTGGAAAAGGATGGAGCGGACGCCGAGGTCATCGCCGGCGCTGGCCGTGGCGGTGACCGCCTCGCCAGCCTGGACAGTCGCGGCGGGGCTCGATCTCAAGGCGATCGACGGGGGCGCATCGTCAGAGATCGAGATGGCGAGGCTCACCGGCGCTCCGCGGTTGCCGATCGCGTCCACTCCGACAGCGGCAATCAAAAACGAACCGGCTCCAAAAGCCTTCGTAAAGATGAAGGGGGCCTTGATCAAAGTAGCGGCAAGCGCGCCGCCGACGGTGACGTCGATGGACTGGACATCGGCGGGATCGAGAGCGGTCACCTCGAAAGCGGCGGGCTGGCCGCGGACGAGCCGCGCTCCGGCCGCGGGGGCAATCGAAGCGAGCACCGGCCCCACGGTGTCGAGAGAGCGGAACTCGTAGCGGATGCTCCCCTCGCTCAGGCGGTTTCCCGAGCGGTCGGCGATGGGGCCCGGGACCTCGATGACGTAGCGGGAGTCGGGATCGAGGAAGACCTCGGGCGTGAAGACGAAAACCGTGTGGTTGAGGATGGGCAGGGAGTTCGGCCGGCCGGGGACCGGGACCGTCCCATCTTTCAAAAGGCGTAGGCCGGCCATGGTCGCGGGATCGATGGGCTCGGTGAAGGCGATCCGCGCCACCGCATCGAGGGGATTGTTGGTCGATCCTGGAAGCGGCGAGAGGCTCGCGATGGCGGGCGGCGTGGAGTCGCCGGTCACGAACTCGAAGGAGACCGGCCCGGCGAGGGAAATGCCGTTCCGATCGCGGATGCCGATGGACTTCGGGACGCCGTTAAAGTCGAGGAGATCCGGCAGGAGGTCCACCCGGATCAGAGTGAGATCAGGGAAAGGAGAGGCCGGCGTGAATCTCGCGGCGCTGCCCGCCGCGTCCAGGGAGTAGGCGCCTTTGGCCTTCACCCCAGCCGCGCGCGCGATGAAGGTTGTCTCGTTGACCGTCGCCGGATCGATGGCCTCGGAAAAAAAGACCATGACCGGGCCGGCCAGGGGCGCGCCGGAGGAGCCTGGAGCCGGTTGAACAGAGAGGACCGCGGGAGGTTCCCCGTCCAGGACCAGGTCACCCAGGTCCACCTCCTGGGTGTTGGCGGCGAGCTCGAGGGCAAACCGGACGCGAGAGCCGGTGAAGGGATTCTCGGCGCGGCCGGAGTAAGTCCCCAGGGGGAGGCCGTCGAAGCGGAAGCGGCCCTCCGGATCGGTGGTTTGAGCCAGATCGTTCCCCCCCCCCAAGGAGGGTCACGACCGCGAGCGCTCTCGGGGCGCCGCGTTCCAGAACCCGGCCGAGGGCGCTCCCGGAATCCTGGAGGATCAAGGCGCCGCGCTCCGGATCGCCATCGTTTTCAAAGAAGGCGATTTCCTGGCCGGGGGCGGCGATCTCGCCGGCGGCGGAGGCGCCGAGGGGGGGGGTGCCGACCGTGGTCACGGCCTGGAGGCTAAAGGCCCCCGCGGGGACGTCCTCGAATCGGAAGGCGCCGTCCTGGCCGGTGAGGCGCGAGAAGAGGCCGCGGGCAAAGGGGCTCTGGCTGCTGAGGGTGACGCGGACGAAGGCAACGGCGGAGCGGCTGATGGAGTCGCGGACCTCTCCCGAGACAATCCCGAGCCCCCGGAGGGAGAGGGAGGCCTGGGCCGTCTCGCCGTCTTCCGTCAGGCGGGCCTCGCGGATCTCGCCGTCCGGCGCCGTCGGATGCTTCGCCGTCAAGCGGTAGGTTCCCGGCGGCAGGTTCTCGAAGCGGAAGGCGCCGGCGCCATCAGCGGTTGCGCCGCGGGAAATGGCCGGGCCCTCGAGGCTCAATTCGGCAAAAGGCGTCACCGGGGCATCGGGAAACGGATCGCCGTTTCCATCCACGGGCCGGCCATCCGCTCCGAGCCGCACGCCGGCGGCGAAGACGACGCCTTCGAGGCGCGCCAGGGGCCCCAGGCGTACGTCGACCTCGAGGTCCTCCGCGCCCAAACCGACCGAGCCCTGGGCGAATCCCTTTGCCCCGGTCGCGGGGTCTCCGGCGGAGAGGGCGAAGGCCCCCTCGGGGACGCCGGAGAAGCGGAATCGGCCCTCGAGGTCCGACTGCGTCACGATCGCCGTCACCCCGCTCGCAGCGGGCGGATCCAGGCGCACGACCGCGCCGGGGATGGCGTGATCGCCGCCGAACGAGAGCACGCGACCCGAGACCGTTCCGGAGGCGTTCAGCCGCAGCGTCAAATCGACGGCGCCGTCTCCGGGGAGCACGCTCTGCGCCTGGGCGCGGCGGTTGGTGTTGAGGTCGTGGGCGGCGACGAAGACCGCCCCGGCGGGGACAGGCGCGACCTCGAAGGCGCCGTCCGCGCCGGTCGAGGATTCGAGCGTGGCGCCCGCGGCCTGCACCTGGATGCGGGCGGCCCCCAGGAAGACCGAGCCGTCGGGCTCGACGACGCGGCCGCGCACGGCGCCGAAGCGCTCGACGGCGACGACCGCGCCGCCCGCGCTGACGCTCTTCCCGAGAATGACCGCGATCGGGATCGACAGGCCGTCTCGCGGCCGCGCTGGCACCGCCCCGGCGGCGAGGCCCAAGCGCGGATTGCCAAGCTCGCTCGCGGTGACCTGGAAAGCGCCTTCGGTCACGGGGAGGAAATCGACCAGCCCTTGCGAGTCCGTCGACTGGCCCTCGAAGCTCGATTCCACCGGGCCGTCCGGCTCAAAAAGCGTGCGCAGCGTGACCGAGGCCCCCTGCACCGCGGTCCCGTCCTCGCGCTCGACGCGCACCGCGACGCCCGCGGCCCCCTGGAGGCGCAGATCGACCTCGACGCGGCCGTCCGGCTGCAGCTCGCCGAGCCCCTTGCCGAAGAGGCGGACGTTGAGAGCGCGCTTTCCCTGAGCGTCCTGGAACGTATTGGTGACGATCTCCGCGGCCGAGCGCGCCGCGATCTCGACCGGCGGCGTGCCCGTGTCCGCGATGAGGCAGAATGGGCCGACGGGGGCGAGCGGGAAGGCGAAACGCCCCTCATCATCGGTGAGGACGTCGATGGGAGGCACGCGGGGCACCTGGAGCGTCACCTTGACATCGCGTCCGACGGGAGTTGCGCCATCGGGCGGGAGGACGCGGCCGGCGATCTCGCCCACGGCCGGGGTGAGGACGATGTCGCCGAAGTCGAGGAGGCGGCTCGCCGCATCTCTCGTGCGCGGGATCTCCCCCTTGCGCGCGGCGACTGCGGTCAGCGTCGCCTGCGCCTGTAGGTCCACCGTTCCGGCGAGCTGGGGCTCGGTCTCGAACTTGCCGTCCACGACGCCGCCCGCTCCCGGCTGGACCTTGAAGAGGATCTGCTTGGAGACGAAGAAGGGGAAGATCTGCTCGCTCGGGCCGTTCGTGGCCGCTAGGAACTCCGCCGCCTCCTGCGGCAGGGCGGTGTCGAACTCATCGAGGATCGAAGCGTAGGCCTGGATCAAGCTCCGCGCGAAGGCCGTGCGCTCGGCGATGAAGTCGGCGCCGACTCCAAAGCCCGAGAGGATCTTGATCGCCGGGACGCGCAGGAGCACGTCGCCGATCGCCGGCGTGCCGTTGGTCTGGACGAGGCGGCCGCGAATGACGCCGCGGCCGCGATAGATGACGTTGACGTTCCGCACCTCACCCTGGAAGCGCAGCTCGGTAAAGGTCTCGCCGCCGTCGAGGCTCTCCTCCGAGCCGTCCTCAGTCGAGCTCCCGCGCCGCACCGACTGGACGCGCCAGCGTCCGGGGAGGGCTGGATTCCGGAGGTCGTGGGCCGGCACCTGGTCGAAGAGGTACGCGCCGCTCGATGAGGTCCTGGTGCGGTAGAGGACGGCGGCCTGGCCGCCCGAGGGATTGGTCCAGAGGATGACCGGCTGTTCCTTGACCGGTGTCGCGCCATCGGCTTCGAGGACGCGCCCGGCGATCGAGCCCAGGGGCCGGAGGCGAATGAGCACCTCCTGCACGTCGCCGCCCGAGATGATGTCGATCTCGACATCGCCCGAAGCGAAGCTGTCCGCCGCCTTGGCGGTGATCTTGAAGCGCCCGATGGGGAAGTTCCTGAGCTCGAAGCGGCCGAGCTCATCGGCCTTGCCGATGGCCGGGCCGCCGGCCACCAGGGCGAAGGGCGACGGCCGCCCGCCGGAGTCGACCACCAGACCGCGCACGATGCCGCCCGCGCCGGGGAAGACCAGGGTCACCTCGGCCGTCTCGCCGTCATCGAGGAAGCCGCGCGCCTCGGCCTGCTCGTAGGTCGCCGGATCGAAGGAGCGCACGGTGAAGGGCCCTCCGGGCACATCGCGGATTTCAAATCCTCCCGCCGCGTCGGTGAAGGCGAGCCCCACGTCGGCCTCGACCTTCTGGACGCCGAAGGAGTTGATGTCGATCGGCACCTGCGCGCGCGCGACCACGGGGACGCCGGCCGCGGGCTCGCCTCCGAGGCGCAGGACGCGCCCGGCCACGTTGCCCTTCACCTGGAACAGAATGACACGAACTTCGATGGTGGCGTCCGCCTCGGGGACGCTCGCGGCGACAACGCCTGCCGCGCCGGTTCGCTCGTCGATGGCCTTGATGATGACGGCCCCCACGGGAACCTGGGGGACGATGAAGGCGCCATCCGCGCCGGCGACGGCGCCGGTCCGGCCCGCGCCGGCGGCGCCGGTGATCTCGATGATGACGCGCTTCCCCGGCTCATCGGCCCCATCTGCCCCATTAGATACCGAGCCGACGCGCCGGCCCTCTTCGTCGACCACCTCGCCGGTGACGATGCCGAAGCCGCGCAGGATGACGTCGCCGCGGAGGAGCTGGCCCTTGAAGAACGGGCGCAGGAACAGCTCCCCTTCCTCCCCCGCGGCCAGATCGACGGCGCGGATCTTGGGCGGGAACTCGGGCCGCGCGGTATTGGCGAGGATCCAGGGCATCGAGTAACGGCCGTCAGCGCCCGTCGTGACGCTCGTGATGCCCAGCTCGACGCAGCCCTCGGTGAACGGGATGTCGCAGATGGTCTGCGAGTAGACCACGGTGGCTCCCGCGACCGGCTGTCCATTGGCGCGGCGCACGATGCCCTCGATCGGTCCACCGAGCCCGAGGTCCGGATCGGGATCGATCGGAAGCTCGGCCGGGGCCATGGCATTGCCCGCGAGGTCCTTCACGCCCTGGATCTGGATGGTCTCGACCGGGTCGAGCGGATTGATGGGCTGCTCGAGAAAGAGGAAGGCGATCCGGCGGTCGGGCTGGAGCGCGGCCGAGCTGACGCGGTTCCCCAGCACGGTGTAATTGAGGACATCCTCGGCGCTCGCCTTCTCCACCCGCTCGCTGAAGAGGATGCCGACCAGGCGGCCGAACGGATCCCCCTTCTCGAGCGTGATCACTCCCGACGGCGGGCCCTTCCCCCACTGGCGCGCCGAGAGCGCCGCGGGGGGCGCATCGGGCTCCACCGTGTCGATCGATGGCGCGATGGTTTGCTCCGCGAGGCCATCCTCGTCCAGATCGACCTCGAGCGCCGGCTGGGCGTCGCTCCCCTTCCTCACCGCGGCGCGCGCCACGCTCCCGGGAGCGAGCGGCACGCCGGCAAACACCAGCCTCCGGACGCCGGCCGCGGTCTGGCAGGCGATGGCGAGGTCGGTCTCCCCGTCCCCCTCGCCGTGGATCTCGACGAAGTATTCGCCGTCCGCGACCGAGCCGGCGAGCGCGATCTCGGCGTGGCTGCCGGGAGCATCGAGGAGCGGGATGACGTCGGCGAAGGGGAGGTCCCGGGCCCGGCCGTCGTCGCCGTCGGGGTCGCTCAGGTCCGGGCGTCGATTCGCCCCCGCGCGCCGGCCGCTGGGATCGACCAGCCGCAGGCGCGCCGGGACCCCCCCGGCGCCGCGGCCGATCGCCGCTGCAAGGTACGGCGCCCGGCCGGAGCCGGCATCGGCGACCAGGTTCAAGGCCTCGAGCGCGCCGGCGAGCCTGCCGCCGAGCTGCGCTTGGCGCAGGATCTCGCCGATATCGCGAGGCACGAAGCGCCCCTGGCGCGCCGAGCGCACCAGGCGGTCGAAGGCCTCGTGATCCGCTCGGGCGCGGGCGCGCTCGGCTTCCTTCTCGGCGGGGAACTCCGCCTCGAGCCGTCCGAACTCGGTCTCGAGGTAGTCGAAGGCATAGTCGGTGACGACGCGCTCGAGCGGCTCGCCGAAGAGGATCCGCAGGCCCCGCGCCGCGAAGCCCACGGCGCGGCTCTTGACGCCGTCGCGGCTCGGGCGCAGGATTCCCGGCGGCAGCGAGCCCGCAGGCGCGGTGGCGATGCTCCAGGCTTGTCCCAGGATACGCAGCACGTCGCGCTCGAGGGGGGGCGGGTCCGGGAAGGCTCCCGTCAGGAACGAGGGGAGGACGAGCGTATCGGGCGAGAGGGGGATGCCCCGCTCGCTGACTCCGGCGGTGAGGACGAAGCTGCCGGTGATGCCGTCATCGGCCTGAAAAACGGTGCCGCCCACGCTCCCCGTGCGGCGCGACTCGAGCCGGAACTCGAAGGTCTCGCTCTCGCCGGCCTTCAAGGAGTCGCGCGTGAAACCGCTCGGCGTCCCCGGCACCAGGACCGTGCCGGTGAGGCTGCGCTCGCTCAGGCGGATGCGGAAGAGGTTCGCATCGGTCTGCGAGGTGTTCGAGACGGTGGCGAAGAGCGAGTAGCGCTCCCCCTCGCGCACGGTCTGCGGGTGGGCGAGGACGAGGTTGAAGGTCGGGTTGCGCACGACCACCGCGCCGGCGGCCTTCCCCTTCAAGTCGAAGAACTGGCCGCGCGAGGGGACGAAGAGCCGGCCAGCGATGTCGATGTCGAAAGCGTGCGTGCCCTCGCGGAGGCCTTCGAGGAGGAACTCGGCCTTGCCGCGCTCTTGCGGCAGGAGGAAGCTCTCCTGGGTCAGCAACTCCTTGCCGTCGGCGGTCACGAGAGCGCGCCGGATCGGCAGCTCCTCTTGAACGCCGCTCGCCTGGGTGCGCGCCACGCGCAGGACGTCATCGCCGGTGCCCGGAATGCCGTCGGGGCCCGCGGGCAGCTTGATCCTCGCCTTGAGCTCGCTCACCGAGAGGCCCGAGCCGCCCGGGGCGACGTTTTGCACGATGAGGAGAGCGCTGAAGAACTGGTTCAGGAAGCCGACGTCCCCCGGAATGATGATCAGGCCCGGAAGGCCGGGCAGTCTGATTTCCTCGATCTCTCCCAGCTCGGGGGGCATCTCGAGGAAGAAGCCGCCCACCTGGAAGTTGGGGATCTCGAGATCGGGGCCCTTGAACGGCACAAACGAGGTCTGCGGCGGCTGGATCTGCGGGAGCTGCGGCACGGCGATCCCGGGCGTCTTGGGCTGGATGATGGGGACGTCGATCTGGACTTGCTTGCCGCCGATGGAGAGCCCCATCGAGAAATTGAGGACCGAGAAGCTTTTCTCGTCGATGACGATGCCCTTCTCGCGGATCTCCTCGAGGGTCAGGGGCCGCGTGATCACCTCGGTGACCAGGATCTGGTCGATGACCTGGATCTCGACGCGCGGCCGCTCCGGACGGCGGTTGAGGACGCGCCGCCCCTCCGCGTCGAGGAGGTGGATGTCGTCCAGGAAGTAGGTCCCTTCCTGGCCGAGGGGGGGGATCTCGAACCGCCCGCCGGCGGGCGCGATGAACGTCAACGCCTGGCCGCCAAAGGCGGGTCCCACCAGGCGCGCCGAGACCGAGAAGCCCGCCCGGCGCGACTCCGGCAGGCCCACAATCGTTTGAATGGCGGCCGGAAAATCCTTGACCGCGGTGAGCGTGCTCTGGAGCCCCTCCAGGTCCGGCCGCGTGTCGACGTCGACAGTGAGCGAGGTGATCTCGATGACCCCGCGGCCGAGGGGGTCGGCGGCTGGAAGACTCATCAGGGAAAGCGCGACGACCGCCAGGACGCCCAGGCAGAAGCTGGGCTTTGCTCGCGGAAGAAGCCGAGCAAACTCGCGTCTCCGGTTCATGTTGGCCGTTTCCATGGGATCCACGACGAATCGCACCTCATTTCAGCCTTCCTCATCAGCGAGAGGTTTGTCTCAGCACTTGCTGGTCGACGTTCGCCTGGTACTCGACGTCTATCTCTCTCGCGGTTGGGTTGTAGTCGCGCCCGACCGGATACCAGCGGCCGTTCCGGTATTCCATCTGAAGCCCGTGATCGCGGATGCGCCTGGAGGTGAAGGCCCCTCGCGCACTCCCCTCAAAGTTCACGTTGATGACCACCGAGGACGGACGGTAATAAGGGTTTACGCGAGAGGGGGTAGTTCTCCTCTTGTACGCCGCATCGCGGAAATCCCGGAGCACTTGGATGTCTTCGCCGCTGAAGCGCTTGTTGATGTTGAACTCTTCATGCGTCCCGCTCGGGTGCGTGTGCGCGATGAGCCTCGATGTCCCGCGAGGATTGGGAAGCTCATTTTGGGTCCCGAGTATCAGGACCCGACTGGACCTCCCGCCAGGCTCTATGACTCGGTAGAGCCCCACCTCCCTCCCTGTGGCGCGGGTGATGCTTGCCATGGTCTCAGAGTCGATATCTTCCTTCCCTTTACCTTTTCGCAGGAAGATCATGCCGTTCGGGGATCTTCGGAGCCTTTCGAGATAGGACCTGGCCAAGGGCGTCATGTTCGAGGAGCTGGGAGTCCTCCCTTCTTGGTAGAGGCCGTGGGGGGTCCTCTTCACGACCGATGAAGGTCCGATCCTGGGACCTCCCGGGAGTTCCCGGCCTGGGCGGGGGCGGCCTCCGAAGCCGCTTCTCAAGGAGGACCTGATCCTACGGTAGGTCTTCTGGCCCAATCGGAGGGCTGTTCTTCCAAGCGAAGCGCCAAACCTGAGCGACGTGACCGCCAGTTTCGCCAGAGCGGTGCTCATCATGAGGGAGAATGGCCCCATCGATCCGATCTTCATGTTGTCGGCGCTCGCTTGACGATAGAGGCCGGTCGGGTCGGCAAAGTCGATCGGGTCGTTCCCGGCGTAGGCGTAGAGGTTCAACGAATCGATGGTCCCGGCCGGATCGGGCTGGAGGAAACGGCCCAATGAGGGTGAGTACTCGCGAGCCCTCATGCAGATGAGGCCGCCTGGATCGGAGTACATCCCCATGAACATCCGGCGGTTTCCAACCGCGCTGGTCGAGCGGATCGTGCCGTCGGGAGCGAGGATGGTCGGATTTCCGTCGGGATCGTACACATACCGCTCGACGATGCTGCCGGAAGCATCGGCGATAGCCGCCACGGATCCCGTGCCATCGAACTGGTAGTAGAAATCCTGGTTGCCGACCCTCATGAGGACGGGGCGGTCTACGACATGGCCGGAGACGTAGCTCCGCTTCGGATTCCCTTCCCCATCGAGGACCAAGACGATTTCATCGTCGTCATAGATGTACTCTTCAACTCCGGCCGGTGTGGTCTCCTTTGCCCGCCGCCCCAAGGCGTCGTACTCATAGCGCGCGAGAGTAGCACCGGAAGCAATTTCCTCTATCGAAACAAGCTGCTCGAACACGTCGTAAGAGAACCGCAGCTTTCCGTCGCTCCGGAGGTTGCCATTCAGGTCGTACTTCAAGCTCGCGCCGCCAACCTGCGCGTACTGGTTCAAATCGTCGGGGGTGAAGCCCAGCGCAACTCCGTCTTTGATCCGTCGGAGGAGGTTCCCGCTCGCATCGTGCTCGAACTTGACGCGCGAAGCCGCGGTGGCCGCATTCGGGGCCTGGGCGAGTGGATCGGCGACGCCCAAGAGCGCTTCTTCGAGCCACGCCTCTGTGTTGAAAACGTACGCATCCCCGCGGCCGCCTTCGTGGAGCTTCGCCACTCCCCGAATCCGGCCAGCAAGATCGTGCGCGTACTCAAAGCCGGTGAGGAGCTGGTTTCCAGACCCAGTGAATCGCCGCTCGATCTCCTCCCGCACCCCGTTAAAGCTGCGGCTGCTCGCCGTGGAGTTCGCGTAGGCCGCGCGAGCCACGAGATTGGGGCCCGAGAACTCGAAGTTGGCGAACTGTCTCCCGGGCTCGAGGAGGTGCTCCACGCGCTTCATTCGGCTCAGGGAATCGGGTGTCAATTTCAGTTCCATGGCCGGCGATCCGGCGCGGGCCCCCGGGTGGGTGAGCTGGATCCGGTCTCCGATCTTGTCATAGACAGCTTTGAGGATGCGGCTACCGAAATGTGCCTCGAGCGCGAGCCCACGCGAGTCGTAGCCGAATTTCACGGTTCTCGATCCGGACGGAGCTTGATCCACCGCCTGGGTGATCCGGTCGAGTCCGTCATAGGAGAAAGTGCGGAGGTCCGTTGCTTCGAAACCTGCTTGCCGAATCACCGCGACCGAGAGGTGCCGGTTCCCGTCGTCATAGGTGTGCGTCAGGACGTTGCCGGCTCGGTCGGTGACTTGGAAGAGCGTGTCGTCAACGTTGTATGAGAACTGCTCGGTTGATCCATCCTCATAGGTGACGGTGCGGAGGCGGTCGCGGCCGTCATAGTCGAGAACGATTCCCTTTCCTCGGCCGTCGTGCCGGCCGATCACCCGGTCCTCGAGGTCGTAGGTGTGCTCGATGACCTCCCGCCCCTTCCTGGTGAGCGTCAGCCGATCGAATCCGTCGTAGATCGATTCGATCGTCTCTCCACCCACGGTCTCGATGAGACGGATATTGTCGCGCACGTCGTACTGGAGGTAACGCGTCGTACGGGTCTCGCCGCCGCCTTCGGTTTTCGATTCCTGCGGCCGGCCGAGGGTGTCGAATCTGGTGCTCGCTTTCGTCACCGTCATGCTGCCGTCCGGCTCGCGGTCTCTGCGGATGGTGACCCGAGGGTCGAGGCCGTCGTAGATCGTCGCTTCCTCGTTCCCCGCCGGGTCACGGCGGAAGACGAGGCGATCGAGGCCGTCGTACTCGACGTCAGTGCTTCGCCCCAAACCGTCCTTGATCTTCGAGAGGTGGTTCGTTCCCGGCTCGTACTCGGTGGTGGTCACGTCCTCCTGGCCGGTTGGGTTCCCCGCAATGTCAAGGATGGGCTCGACGACTTTGACCAGCCGTCCGAGATCGTCGTGGGAGCTTCGCACCTCGCGGAGCAGGTTCCCATTCGCATCGAGCGAACGCTCCTTCTCGACGAGACCGCGTATTTCGTACGCAAATTCGGTGCGGTTGCCGTTCGGGTCTGTCACGCTCTCGAGTTCGTTGAAGCCGTTGTAGGTGTAACGGACGGCTTTCCCCTCCGCGTCGGCGAGCCGAACGAGATTGCCGTCCTCGTCATACTCGTGCTCGCTCACGATGCCGGTGACGGGATTCGGCCCGCCTTCGGTGGAGACTCGCTCCGCCAGCCCTCGCTCTTCATACTCCACGATCCGCCGGTGCCCGAGGGCCTCCCTCACGATCTTAGGATTCTCGCTGGGGTCGAAGCCGTACTCGATCGCGCGAGTGAGAGGGCCGGAGGTCTCCGTCACCCGCACCAGGAGGTCGAGGCAGTTGTATTCATTGAGGTAGCTCAAGCCTCCGAGGTCCTGGATCGTCTCGACGTTGTCGTTGGCATCGTAGGTGTAACTGATGGTCCCCCGTGGATCCGTCTCGGACGTGATCTGGTTGAGCGCGTTCACGACGCGGTTCGTGGGCTTGCCTCGCGGATCCACGTTCGACGTGACGTTCCCGACCAAGTCGTACCCGAATGTGGTGGGGATGGAATACGGCACGGCCCCCGCGGCGATCGCGTTGGGGCCGCCCAGGTCGGGATGCACGAGCATGCTCCGCAAGTATCCCGGGCCGCCATCGGGAGCGGGGTGGTAGGTGAACTGAGTGACGGTCCCGTCGACGGCAACGTGCTGGTCAATCTGGCCGGAGGAGAGATGGCCGAACTGCTCGGTGACTCCGAGCGGGTGGAAGATCCTGCGGATGTTCCCCCGCGGGTCCACGTCGTAGGAGGTCGTGATATTCTTCGGATCCTTGATGCTGAGCGGCACGCCGAACGGCCCGGGCTGAATTTCGGTGGGCCGCGGCGGCTGGGGCGGCGGGGGGGATTGTCCGGGAGGAGCGGCCGCCGGTGCAGGCGTGACCGTGACTTTCCGGAGGTCGGCTTGACGGAGCCTCGAGGCGCCCGGCGAGTACTCGTTCACGGTCTCCATCCCCCGCGGCGTGATGCTCGAGAGGAGGAGGCCATCATTATCGTAGCTCATCAGCGAGGTCAGCGGGCCCAACCGCGCCGTCTCGACCACGAGCATCTCCAGGTTGCCGAGCGCGTTGTAGTGCCGGCGGGTCACGTGGCCCGAGCGGTTCCGGGTGGTCGCCAGTGTACAGTGAGGAGGCTGCGCGCCCCCGCCGGCGGTCCCCTGGTAGCTGAACTCAAATGTCCCGCCCACCGGCCCGCCGTTCACCGGATCCTGGTCGCAGCCCAGGCGCTGGTGGAAGATCCGGTCGAACTCGAGGTTGCGATGGTCTAGCGTTGGGTAGTAGTCGAGCGTCAGGTAGGTCTGGCCTTTCGGGTCGGTCACCGTGAGGAGGTTGTGATTCAACCGGGCCGTTGGAAGCCGCTCTCCCCGTCGGTTGAACTCCTGAAACCCAGCCGTGTAAGCGTAGCGCGTCGTCTTGCCGTCGGGGAATTCCGGCGGGGCCTTGGGTCCGGTCACCGCGACCAGGTTGTCGTCGCAGTCGTAGACATAGTCGATGGTGCGGCCGATGAAGTCGAGGATCTGAACCAGCTTCCCCTTCGGACTGTAGGAGAAGCCGATCTTCCGCCCCATGGAGTCGCGGACTTCAAAGAGCTGGTCGCTGAAATTGTAGAGGAACTCCATGGCGTTCCCGTAGCGGTCCTGGGTCTTCGCCAGGCGGAACTGGAACCGGGCGCGCGCCGCGCGGGCGTAGGTGTGCTTGGTGCCGTCGGGCTCCTCGAGGACGAAGTCGAGGCCGGCCTTTCGGAGGACCTCGAAGTTTCCCTTCGGCGAGACGTAACCGCTCGAGCCGCTCTTGAAAACGTCGGTGCGGCCCGAGCCGTCGTGGCGGATGACGTCGCCAATGCTAAGGCCACCGGTGCCGGCCAGACCGCTCTGGAACGTCACCTCGGTCAGGCGGTCGTTCAAGTTGTGGTCCCAGCCGTGGCCCAAGGGACCGTTGAACTCGATCTGCGAGCGATAGGTGCGGACGAACGCGAAGTTGAGTCCGCGGCCCGGGATGGCGAGGTCGGATTCGTCCATCACCATCTCCCCGGTGAAAGGATTCACCGGATCGCCGGTCGAGAGGTAGTCGAAATCATCGACGTTGATCTTCGGCTCGTATTCCGTGGTGCGCACGATGTCGAAGTCGAGGTCATCGAGACCCGCGGGCAGATGGAGCAGCGCGGTCTGAAAGCGAGCGCGGCCGGGGGCGACGCTCGCCGCCAGGAAAAGTCTTCCGCCGCTAGCCGCCCTTCCGAGCGGCTGGAGGACCGCGTCCCCGCCGGGCTGGAGGGTGATGGCGCTGCCATCGACCGTTTGATGAGAGAGCGGCTGGGAGACGATCGGGTGATCGGGATCAATGACCGAGATGATGCGGTGGCCGGTGAAGACGAAGCCACCCCCGATGGCCAGGTCGAAGGCGGGCCCGCCGTTATTGACGGTGCCGATCAGCGCCGGGTTCGCCGGAGTGGTGAGGTTGATCACGGAAATCCGGCCCGAGTTGCCGTGGCTCGCCACGGCGAGGTTCATGCTTTCGAAGTCGGCGGCGCCGTCACCGTTCAAGTCGCGGATGGCGACCGTCTCGACGCCGGCCACCCGCTGGATCGGCTCCGGAAGAACAAACGGCGCCTGAAACGAAGGGGTCGGCAACAGATTGAGGAACGCCCCGGAGCCGCGCGAGAGGACAAAGAGCCGCCCTGTCGCCCCGCCCCCCGTGAGCACGAGGCTCGGGATTCCCAGCGCCACGTCGAAGGGGGAGCCCACCAGGGCCGGCCTCGCATCCGGGTCGGGGAGGCGGAAGCCGCCGACCACGGCGATCTGCCCGTTCTGCTGCGGGCCGGTCCGCTGGTTGAAGGGGATCAAGGCGATGCGCGCCGCTTCCTCCAGATCGACGACCTGCACGCCGGCTCCGATGCTGCAGACGAAGGCGAGGTTGCCCTGAACACGCGCCTTGATCGGGATCACCACCTCGAACTGATCCACCGTGATCGGGAAGAGCGTCACGGTGGCGAATTTTTTCGGATTGGCCGGATCGGAGACATCGTAAGCGCGCAAGGTCGGTGCCTCCCCCTGCCCCCCTCCCACGGCGACGAGAAGCGGGGTCCCGTCCTCGGGAACAGCGACCGCCCGGCAGCCGCCCAGGAAGGGGAGGCTGGCGAGAAGCCGCGGATTATCCAGGTCCGAGAGGTCGACAATGTTGACGCTCTTGTCCGGGGCGCCGAAGTCGGCGACGAAAAGCGTCGCGCCTTGGATGGCCAGGCCCCGGATCTCCACGAACGTGAGCGACGCGGCGCTAACTTTATCCACGCCGTCCGTGCAGAAAGGCGTTTTCTCGCCGTTGACGACGAAGTCGAAGCAGGTCTCTGGCGGGAGCGGGACCACGGGCCGGACGCGAATGTTCTCCTTGTTGATGAAGCAGCCGACGACCGGGATTCTCGCTAAGCTCACCGGATCCACGAACGCGACCTCGAGCCCCTGGACCGCCTGGAGCTCGGCGAAACCCGGCTCGACCGCCACGGATGGCGAGGTCGTGACGCCGATGGTGACCTCGAGATCGAGCGGCATGTCGACGCTGTTGGGCTCGAGGCTGACGCCTTTGATGCCGGTGACCTGCGGCGCCTGCGTCACCTGGCGGCGCACGTTGACGACCGTCTTCCGTTTGACGGTGTTCCCCGAGGTGTCCGAGAACTCGAGCTCGATCGGGTGCTCCCCGGCAGGGCCGGTGGTCACCTGGTAGGAGCGCTGAAAGCTGGTGCCCCCGACAGCGGTCTGCCGGTCCAGGACCCCGCCGCGGTAGCGGAGGATGAAGCCGCCGAGCCCTTTATCATCGGTCGCCTGGATGTTGATCTCGATCGGCGAGAACTGCTGGAGCGTCCCGGTGACCTGGATCTCGATGGCCGGCGGCTTGGTATCCCCCTGGGTCTCGGGGACGAAGAGGTCCCCGACATCGACGAAATCGAAGAGGGTGTTGGGCACGTTCATGGGAAACCCGGTGCCGTTTCCCGTCAGCGGGTCGAAGACGCGCAGGTAGCTCAGCGGCGGCGGCGGCGGCGTTCCCGGCGGCAAGGGGTTGCCGTTCTGATCGAAGAACTGCTGGCCGGGTGGGTCCGGCTTGAGCGCCAGGACGAAGGACCCATCCCTCCCGGTGATGGTCGAGGTGGGGTAGTTCCGGCCGATGCCGTTAAAGACCTCGACCCAGGCGCCGCGGGCGGGTTTCGCGGAACGGGGATCCTTGCGGTGGACGTGCTTTGCCCCCTGGTTGCGGTCGCCGGTGACGCGGTCCGGATCCGGCACGATCATGGTCGAGACGTCGGCGGCTTCGACGAAGGTCCCCTCGGCGTTCTTGAATTCCGCGATGGCGCGCCACATCTGGATCTCGATGTCCTGGAGGGCCGGCGGCAGGGCGTTTTCCACGAAGGCCCCTATCTGGGAGAGGGTCTTGAAGAACGAGTTCACGTCCGTGAGCGCGATGGGGACGATGGCGTCGATCACTTTCTCTGTCTGGCCCGCGGGCGCGAAGGCCTGCGGGATGAAGAAGCTCCCCGGAATTTCCCTCCCGAGCTGGTCCGGCGGGACCGGCAGGAACTGGATCCGCTTCGCCACCAGGAGCTGGGTCACCGTAACGCCCGGAACGAGCGGCTGCGCCGAGGCGACGACGTGGAGGTCGGTCCCGGGAACCGCCTCGGCGTTGATCGAGATGTTGATCACGCCGAGCCGCGGCGCCTTGAGCACCCGGCCCTGGACGAAGGTCAGCCCCTGCCCGGTGACTCCCATGAGGAGGATGTTGGTGATCTGGACAAAGGCCTGGATGAAGATGCCCCCGAACGGGCTGGTGTCGATGTGGACGACCCCGTCGATCTTCTCCGCGTCGTCGAGTAGGACGAGCTCCTTCCTGCCGGCGATCTCGTCGACCCGCGCCACCAGGAACTTCGAGCCATCGGGGAACTCGTTCCCCAGCGGCAGGCGCACCTTGATGTTGTTCTGGCTTTCGCGGCCCTCTGCCGTGAAGCTCAATCCCGCCGCGAAGCTCAATCCGAGCTTGTCCTTGAAGTCCTGAGGAACCTGGATGGGACTCCGGGCCTCGTCGAAGCGCTCGAAGGTCACCTGCGTGGGCTCTGCGAAAGCGCCGGGCTGGAAGATGAGCTTGGTGCCATCGGGGGCCACCATGGTGCCTCCATCCGGCGTCACGATCGCCGCGCCCTGTCCGGAATCGAAGAGGCCGGGGGAAAACTCGGTCTCGTTGCCGGCCGTATCCCTGAAGAGGAGCTTCACCCGGTCGGTCCGGCTGGCACGGAGATTCACCGCAAACGCCCCGTCGCCCCCCGCTACGACGGTGGCCGTCGCGCCCGTCGCCGTGTTCACCGCCGTCACCGCGGTGCCGGGATTCACGGCGCCTTGCGTGGCGGCGATGGTCACGACGCCATCCGGGTCCGGCATCGACATGGTGATCTGCCCGGCCTCGGGGCGCTTGGGCGGCGTGTCGTCGAGCGTGGTGAAGCGCGCTCGAGCGGGCGCGAACGGCGTTCCCGAGCGTGTGGTCAGGCCCGCCGTCGCGGCGACCTCGTAGGTCGTGAGGCGCTTGAGGAGCGCTTTTGGCCGCAAGACGGCGCTCGTGGCGCCTGGCAGCAGGAAACGTTCAGCATCTACGGAGCCATCCGGACCGGTAAACGCCACCGCCGCCTCGGTGAAGGAGGCCTCGTCGAGCGGCTCCGAGAATCGGATGAGGACCGAAGTTCCCAGGGAGACGTTCGTCTCGCCGTCGGCGGGCGCGATGGAGAGGACCCGCGGCGCTTCGGCCGCGAGGACCAGATCGAGCGCCGCCGTCTGGCCCGATTCGACCTGCGCCTCGCCGCTCGCCGACTCGCCGGTGGATTCGACCAGCGCGCGAACCACGGCTTTCCCGGCGGCGGCGATGAGGCGGTAGGAGCCATCGGCGCCGGAGATGGCGGCGAGCGCCGTCCCGCTCGCGGTCACGACCGCGCCCCCGGCCGGCGCGCCGCCGCGAAGCACCCTCCCCGCGACCGAGCCGGTCCCATCGGCGGCCCGGGCCAGAATCCAGCTCGAGCCATCGGCCACCGAGAGCGCCGCCTCGACGAAGCCGCCCGCGATCGCGCCTTCGCCCGCCAGGACGAGGAGCGCGCGGCCGGCCAGGACGCGCTCCTCGAGGATGAGGGCAGGGCCGTCGGCCTCGCCGGGGGCGGGAGCGCGGAAGCGGGCCTCGACCGCGCCCGAAAGGCCCAGCGCAAAGAGCCGCGCGGCCGCGATGAAGCGCAGCGACGAGGGGAACGAGGCCGCGAGCCCATCTTTCGGAACATTCACGAGCTGCATCGCCGCTCTTGCGGAGAGACTGCCGGAGGTAAAGCGCAGCTCGCTAGTCCCGGTTAGGACCGCCCCTCCGGCCGCGTCCAGGACTATCGGGAGCGCCTCCCGCGCCGCGTCGAAGACTGAAAGATCAATGCGCCCGCCCTCGATGGCGCCGGGCTCGAAACCGCGCAGCGGCGCCAGGAAGAAGCGCGCCGAGCCGTCCTCGCCCGCGATCGCGCCGCCCAGCCCCCGGCGGTAGACGGCGAGGTCGTGCGGCAGCGTCTCGAGAGCGAGCGAGCCGCCATCGAGAAAACGGTAGCTCTCGGAGGCCTCGACGCGCGCCACGGTGCCCGAGGGGGCATCGCCGAGCCCCGAGAGCAGGACGCGCACGTCGTTGATCTATCTCATCAGGGCTGGAGATGATGACCGGATTCGACGGCAGGACCTGCGCTCGGGCGCCTTCGGCCGCCGCTACGGCTGGAACAGCACCGAGGGGTTGGCCCGGGGCAGGAATCGCAGGCGCGCCGGCGCGGTCCGGAGCGACGGCCGCGTACGCGCCGCCCGACTTCAGCGCGACCACCAGGTCCGCCCCCTGAGCCTCGACCGGCTCGGCAATGCGGAGCCAGCGGCCCGCGCTGGCGTTGTACCGCGCCACGATGGGCAAGCCCCCTGAGAGACCCAGGAGCTCCAGGCCGGGAATCCTCAATCGCGCCCCGCCGGCAAAGGCGAGATCCTCCGGATCGACCGCGAGCGCATGAGGGGCGACCACCCGAGAGGCAGCGCATCGGGCAGCGCTTGCGGGTGGAGCGAGGAGAACGCGACCGGCCCGTCCGCCAACAGGCCCGCGGGGTCGATCTCCAGCGCCGCGCCGCTCGCCGCGTCACTCCGGGTTCCGCCCGCGAGGGCCGAGAGGGTTTCTTCCTTTGGCAGGAGGGGCAGGTGGGCGGAGATGAGGTCGAGGGGCGCTCCGCCTTCCGCCAGGACGCTGCGGAAGGCCGGGCGCCGGCCGGGGGCCGAGATCCGGAGGCGCGCCGGCCCTTCGGGGAGGAGGAGGGCGAAGCGGCCGTTCGCATCGCTCGCCGCGGCCGCGCTGCTGCCGATGACCGCCGCGACCGCGCCGGCGATGGGATGGCCGTTTTCGAGCGCGTAAACCTCGCCCTTCACGGGGCTCGGGCGCGGCGGCCGGATCCGCACCGCCGCCCCCGCCTCGGCCTCGAGGCCCAGCAGGTTGCGCGCCCGGGCGCGGAAACCGAGGATCGCGCCGGGAGGGGTGGAGGCGGGGACGATGAATTCAAAGCGGAAAGGCGGGGCGACCTGCTCGCTCAAGAGCGTCAGCCCCTGGAAGAAAGCCACCGATTCGATGCCGGCCGGATCCTCCACCTCCGCCGTGAGGAGGAGAGACGTTCCGGCGGCCGCCTGGCCCGGCGCCAGAAGGCGCACGGAAGGGCCCCGGCCGGAGACTACCGCGACGACCTGGATGACCGCTCCGCGTGCGGCGGCATTCCCCGATGCGTCCCGAGCGCGCACCGTCAAGGCGAAGGGTCCGAGGTCCTCCGGGGCGGTGAGCGGGAAGGAGTAAGGCTCCGAGGCGTCCTCGGCCAGGACTTCCCCGGAGTCCTCGCCCCCCTTGAGCACCTGAACTCTGGCGGCGCCGCTATTGTCGCGGACGCGGGCGAGGAGAAAGAACCGGGCGCCGGCGGCGACCTCGGAGGGGAAGGCAATATCCTCGATGACCGGGGGAAGGTTATCGGCCTCCCCGACCACCGTCACGACGGCCTGAGCGGCGCTTTCGTTTCCAGTCGCGTCCCGCGCCGTCGCGGAAATGGCGAAACGAGATCCGGGGGCGATTCCTTCGGGGATCTGGAAGAGCGCCTCAAAGGGGGATTCGGCGTCCTCGGCGATCAGGCTGCCGTCGATGCGGAAGGTGACGAGCGCGACGCCGGTCTCATCGCTCGCCTCGGCGAGGATGGAAAGGAACGTTCCGGGCGAGGCGGAGGAGGGGGCGATAATTTTCACGCGGGGAGGGGTGTCAGGTACGGCGAAGAGGATCCGCAGCTTCTTGACGATGCGGGTTTCGTTTCCCCCCAGGTCGCGGGCGAAGGCCTGGATCTCGAGGAGCGGATTCTTGGGATCGGCCGGCACCACCGCGGCGACCGCGAAGGGCGGCGCCGCGAACGAACCGACTACCTTCCCATCGATGCGGATCTCCACCCGCTCTATGCCGGTGTCGTCCTGAGCCTCGACCTCGATGAGCAGGCCGGATCCCGCCTCGGCTTCATCGGGGACGCGCAGCTCGACGCGCGGCGGCTGGTCTCCCGGCTGGCCGCCCGGCGGCGCGGCCCCCCCTCCACCCCTTCCCCCCTTGCCGCGGCAGCCGGAGAGCGCCCCCAAGAGGGCCAGCGCCAGAGCGAGAGCGGCTCCAAAACCTCTGGCCGACGGCGTTCCCGCTCGACGAATTTTTCCAGAACGAGTGGGGTTGATAAGCGCTCTTAAAGCGCAGGGACTAGAAACAGAAAGAGCTTCCATGTGCCGCGCTGTACATTAAAACCAGGTGAATTCAGATCGAAATCCGCTTCCCAATGACATCGAGGAGGTGCGATAATCCTTCCCGTAAGTATCCATCTTAGGTCTCGATTCGGTTTTGTCAACCGCCAAGGACCCGTGGCTCGACCATGGCATGGATTGAATCGGCGGGCGGTTCGTGGCTAGATGAGATCCTCAAAGGAGTGATCCATGGATTTCAAACCTTCCGATCGAGCCGTCGAGCTGAGCGCGCGGGTGGCGGAGTTCATCCAGAAGGAGGTCATCCCTCTCGAGGAGGCCGCAACCGAGGATGGGCTGCCGCCGGAGGTCCTGCGGCGCGCGCGCGAACAGGCCAGGGCCCGGGGGCTGTGGGCGCCGCAGCTTCCGGCCGAGCTGGGCGGGCTCGGGCTCGGCTTCCTCGAGCTGTGCCCCGTCTTCGAGGCCGCCGGCGAGAGCCTGCTCGGACCGCTGTGCCTCGGCTGCGCCGCGCCCGATGAGGGAAACGCCCACCTGCTCCATCGCGCCGGCAATGCCGAGCAGCAGGAGAAGTACCTGCGGCCGCTGGCCCGCGGGGAGATCCGCTCCGCCTTCGCCATGACCGAGCCGGCGCCGGGGGCGGGCTCCGATCCGCGCATGTTGAAGGCTCGGGCCGAGAAGCAGGGGGGCGTCTGGGTGCTGAACGGCCACAAGTGGTTCGCCACCGGCGCCGAGGGAGCCGCCTTCGCCATCGTGGCGGCGGTTTCGAATCCGCTGGTGCCGGTGACCGAAGGATGCACCCTGTTCATCGTCGATGCCGGCTCCGCGGGGTACGAGGTCCTCCGCAAGGTCGCGGTGATGGGAGGGGGGACGCCGGGCGGGCACGGCGAGGTGCGGCTGCGCGGCTGCCGCGTCCCGGCGAAGCAGATCCTCGGCGGCGAGGGGAACGGCTTCCGCCTGATGCAGGAGCGCCTGGGGCCAGCGCGGCTCACCCACTGCATGCGCTGGCTGGGGGCGGCGCGGCGGGCCTTGAGGATCGCCATCGAGCGAGCCAGGGTCCGTGAGGCCTTCGGGAAGGCCCTCGCCGAGCATCAAGCCATCCAGTGGATGCTGGCGGACAGCGCCATGGACCTCCACGCCTCCCGACTCATGGTCCTCGAGGCGGCCTGGAAGATCGCGAGCGGCGACCAGGCGCGCGTCGAGACCTCGATGTGCAAGGCCTTCGTCGCCGAGGCGGTGAACCGCGTCATCGACCGGGCCATCCAGGTCTGCGGCGCCCTGGGCCTCACCGCCGACCTGCCGCTGGCCCGCTTTTATCAGGAGGCGCGGGCCTTCAGGATTTATGATGGGCCGAGCGAGGTGCACCGCATGGTGGTGGCGCGCAGCCTGTTGAAAACTCTTGGGAAGAAGGAAAGTCAAAAAGAGATCCATCTATGAATGAGAAAAAAACCATCGGACGCCGCCGGTTCCTCAAGAACGGCGCCGCGGGCGCGGCCGCGCTCGGGCTGGCGCTGTCCGCCGATTCGTACGGCAGGGTTCTCGGCGCCGGCGCGAAGCTCGGCCTCGGCTTTATCGGCACCGGCGGGCGCGGCCAGACGCTGATGGGCTATTTCCTCAAGCGGCAGGATATTGAGATCCGCGCCGTCTGCGATGTTTACGAGCCACGCCTCCAGCAGGCCACGGCCCTCGCCAGCCCGTCAGCGGCGCCGTACCCGGACTACCGCCGGCTGCTCGAGCGGCCGGAAATCGACGCCGCGGTGGTCGCCACGCCCGACCACTGGCACGCCCGCATGGTGATCGACGCCGTGAAGGCCGGCAAGGACGCTTACGTCGAAAAGCCCCTCTGCCACACCATCGAAGAGGGTTTCTCGATGATCGAGGCGGTCCAGAAAACCAGGCGCGTCGTGCAGGTGGGCACGCAGCGGCGCAGCTACGACCTCTTCATCGAGGGGAAGAAGGTCTTCGACTCCGGAAAGTGCGGGCCGGTGCGCCTGGTGAACAGCTGGTGGTACAACCAGCAGACCGCGCTCGGCCAGGGGAAGCTCTCGGGAAAGCTCGACTGGGAGAAGTGGCTCGGCTCGGCTCCCAAGCGGCCCCTCGACGAGCTGCGCTTCTTCAACTGGTACTACTACTGGGACTATTCCGGCGGCCTCATGGTCGGCCAGGCGGCCCACGCCATCGACGCCATCAACTGGTTCATGAACTCGACCTATCCGGCAGCGGTCACCGCCACCGGCTGCCCGACGCTCCTCAAGCCGGCGGAAGTGCCCGAGACGACGGTGATGGCCATCGAGTACCCGGACGGCCACCTGGTGGTCTTCACCCTCGGCTACGCGGCCATGGCCTACTACCCGCCCCACGACCTCTTGAAGCAGTTCCACGGGCTCAAGGCGCGCTTCGACATCGGCCGCGAGAGCTTTTACCTCTACCCGCCGGCGAGCGACCGCAACTTGAAGGCCGAGGTGCAGCGCGAGCAGTTCGGCACCTTCCCGCAGGCCACTGACGCCCACATCGACAACTTCCTGAGCTGCTGCCGCAGCCGCAAGACCCCCAACGCCCCGGTGGAAGTCGGCCAGCACACCAACGTCGTCCTCTGCATGGCCATGGAATCGATCCGCACCGGCCGGCGCCTGCGCTGGAACGCCGAGAAGAAGCAAATGGAGGCTTGAGCCGTGAAACCGCATCGGCAATTCTTTATGGCGACGGTCCTCTCCGCCATCCTGGCCGGCATAATGCCCTCCTGCGCCGGTCCGCAGCAGGACCAGGACACGACCCAGACCTCGGAAGAAAAGGAACCGCGTCGGAATAAAGCTTTCCAGCGCATCGAGACGGTCGGCGACGTGATCATCGTCCACGTGCAGTGGGGCCGGGCCGAAGAACTGGCCGACACCCTGCGCCCCCTCCTGGTCCAGAAGTACGGCCCCAACATCGTCGTCGAGCCGCGCCCGAAATCCAACCTGATCCTGATCCGCCTTCTGCCGGAACCGGCGGGAAGGAAATAAATGGCTCTTGAGCGTGAAGCCAGTCCTTGTCTCGATCATGACGAAGCGTAGATGAGGTAGAGCCCGCCCAGGATGACGAGGACCCCGCAGGCCTTGATCTCGATCTTCATGGGAGTCCTCCGGTTTCCTCAAGCAATTTGATCCATCTTCTGCTCGGCCAGCTCGACGACGCGCCTCGAGTCGCCGATCATGTTCGGGCTCGCCGGCTTCTTCTCCATCCCCAGCTCCGTCGTGAGGACCACGTGAGCGTCGACTGCCAGCCCGGCGAGCTCCAGGGTCTTCCGAGCGCAGTGGTCCTCGCAGCCGTCGATGGCGATCCGGCGCCCGGCCTCCCGGGCCCGCTTCAACTTGTCCTCGATCCGGGCCGACATCGCCGCCAGACAGAACATCTGGCCCTTGCCCTTGAGGGTCAGCTCGATGGCCGCTCGGTTGGTGACCTGGCCGACGTGGGAAGCGCCGGCGCAGGGGAATATAAGCGTTTCCTTGTCGTTACGACCGTAGCACGATTCCATAAAAAACCTCCTTTTCTCTAGATCATCATCCAGCCGAAGAGCATGCTGTAGTAGGCGATGAGGAATATGCCCACGAACGCCGCAAGGATATTCAACTCTTTCTTCTCGAATGAGCCAATTGCAGCAATTTCTGGAAAGCTCGCGTTGCCCTGTCCCATCCCTGGACCATGCCGTCACTGGCAAGTACGCGAGGATCTACTGGCAATTGCAAAGTGAAGGAAAGCCGATACCTACAAATAATCAAATCACACAAAGCATCAAAGGATCAGAGTCCGCCGCGCACGGCTTGAACATAGTGGTGAGCGTCCTTGAGGCCGCCGTCGACGCGGCCGTAGTAGAAGTCGACGAGCCAAGCGTAGCCCGGAGTGACGGAGCCGGACGTAGACGACCAGTAATCCGAAGACAACGCGCCGAAGACCGGATCGATGGCCGGATTGTCGCGCCCGTGCCCGTAGTTGACGATGCTCTGGAGCTCCCGCACGTTCGGGAGCCGCCAGTCGTCGTGGCCGGCGAAGCTCAGGTTCTCGCAGTAGGCGAGGGCGTCGCACCATGGCAGAGAGTCCTGACCATCGATCCTCCCGTCGCCGTTCACATCCGCCGTGTCCCACTGCCACATGAGCCCCGTGCAGAAGTCGGTGACCTTGCCGAGTTGGTTGTCGATGGCGAAACGCCCCTCGCTCGGGCAGCCCGTCGCGTAAATGCCGTCCTGGCCCGGGCAGGTCGCGCCGTCACAGGGGATCTCCCTATTCCGGTCATAGCATGTCGTCTGTCCCGTGTCGGGGAGGCCCGAAGGGACCGGCGTCTGGCAGATCGGCAGCGCTGGAGGACCGCCAAGGAACTGGTGGTGGAGGATGTTGATCGCATCCGACATGTCGACCTCGCCGTCCGCGTTGACATCGCCGTTCTCCGTGGCGCAGGCCTCCCCTTGTCCTGCAGCCGGCGGGGGCCTGGCGAACAGGATCAATGGTCGAGAGCTGGCGAATCCGCGCTCAGGGCCACGCTCCGGATCTTCTCCTCCCGGTAGAGGTCGAAGAGGCTAATGATCATCTGTACCGGCACCTTCTCGCCGAAGTGGATGGTCACGGGGAGCTCGAAGCCGGCGGGGGCGTACTCCTCCTGGCGGCGATGGAGGTAGGCCTGGATCTCCCGGAAATCGGGATGAGAGTAGGCGGCACGCCCGCCCGGCGGTCGGCCGCCTTCCTGGCCGGGATCGAGATTGCGGAAGCGGTGCCTCTCCTCATAGCCGCCGCCGGCGGCCTTGAAGCGGCTGGTGCTGGCGACGCAATAGCCGCCTGCCGGAACGGCTGGGTCTTCGATCCAGTCGAGGTACAGGTTCACCTCGGCGAGCGGCGGGAGGTCGAGCGCTTCCGGGGAGCCTCCGGTCTCCGGGAGGTCGGCGAGCAAGACGCGTTCCTCCGGAAGAAATGCCGCCGTGATGGCAAAGAAAATGAGCAGTTGAAAGACGATATCGATCATGGGGGTTAGGTCCATTGCGACGCCCAATTCGGGAAAGCGCGGCCGTAACCTTCTCATGACGGTGCTCCTCGAGTTCTCCGGCGGTGGACAGGGCTTCTCTCTACCGCTTACAGGGTAAGTCCTCCTTGTCACGATCCGGTCATCGGCGGCTTCCATTTGATAAAAGTCTCGACCTCGTCCGGTTTTTAAAATATAATCGCCTAAGCGAATATGATTGCAGCCGCTTCTCAACAACGCGTTGACACGCTCTACCGCGCCTTGGCGGATTTGACCCGGCTTCGAATCCTCCGCCTTCTTTTGAAGAAAGAACTCTGCGTTTGCGATCTGGTCGATGCCCTTGAAGTGCCGCAGCCGAAAGTCTCCCGGCACCTCGCTTACCTGCGGAGAGCCGGTCTGGTCACGGCGCGAAAGGATGGATTGTGGAGCTATTACAAGCTGGCGCCCGCCAGGAATCCGCTTCATAAAAACCTCCTCGAGGGCGTCGCTCTTTGTGACCTGAAGGTTCCACAAGCGGCCCTGGATGATGGCAGAATATCCCGCCGACTAATGGTTTCCGGCCGGTGCAGGTGATGCGAAAAGTTTTTTTTTGGCCTAGTATATGCGCCTGAGCGTATGAATTGAGCATTCATGAACCATCCCCTTGAAGTCCGCCGCTTGAATCGGTTTGAACGGTACCTCACCCTCTGGGTGGCCATCTGCATGCTCGCCGGGGTGGGATTGGGTAAGCTGCTCCCGGATCTCACCGACACGCTCCGCCGGCTGGAATTTGGCGCCGGCAGCCAGATCAACATCCCCATTGCCGTCCTCATCTGGCTGATGATCTATCCCATGATGCTCAAGGTGGATTTCACCTCTGTCATGGGCATCCGCAAGCGGCCCAAGGGACTGCTCGTCACCTGCTTCGTCAACTGGCTCGTCAAGCCTTTCAGCATGGCCTTGATCGGCTGGATCTTCTTCAAGCTGCTCTTCGTTTCCTGGATCGGTCCAGAGCTGGCTGACCAGTACGTTGCGGGCGTCATCATCCTCGCCGCGGCCCCCTGCACGGCCATGGTTTTTGTCTGGAGTTATCTGACCCGAGGGGATCCCGCCTACACCCTGGTCCAGGTCTCCGTGAACGACCTCTTGATGCTGCTCCTCTTCGCCCCCATCGTCAAGCTCCTGGTGAGCGGCGCTTCCTCCCTCACGGTTCCCTTTGCCGTGCTCCTTCATGCCGTCATCTTCTTCATCGTCATTCCGCTGGGCGCAGGATCGTTGACCCGCTTCCTCCTGATCCGCTGGCGCGGCGCCGGCTGGTTCGAGACCCGGTTCCTGCCGCAATTCCATCCGGTGGCAGTCCTCGCTCTCCTCGCGACGCTGGTGCTGATCTTCGCTTTCCAGGCGGAGAACCTCACCGGCCGTTTCTTTCACGTCGTCCTGATCGCCGTTCCCATCCTGCTGCAGGTTTATTTCAACTCCTCACTGGTCTATGGACTCATGAAGTTTTTCCAGGTGCCTCACAACGTGGCGGCGCCGGGGGCCCTAATCGGCGCCAGCAACTTCTTCGAGCTGGCAGTGGCCACGGCCATCGCCTTGTACGGCGCCAATTCCGGAGCCGCCCTGGCCACCGTCGTCGGCGTGCTCGTGGAGGTTCCGGTGATGCTCAGCGTTTGCGCCGTATGCAACCGCACCCGGCACTGGTTCGAGGCCGAGGGCCCGGAGGCTTGCCCGGAGCCGGCTCCCGGCTGCTGCGCCAACTGGAAAGATTTCATTCTCTCGGAAAGTAAAGCGACGGAAACCGCTTGAAGGGGTCTTTGTTCAAATCAAGCTGGAGCGTCGGACATGGATCACAAGAGCTGCTATGGAAATTTGTACCCGAGCCTCCTGGACTCCCCCTACAGGGAGACGGCTCGGGGGAAAGTTTTTTCGTTTGAGCTGGCGACCATCGGCCATACCTATTTCTCCCGCCGGGAAATCGCGGTCGATTTGAAAGAGTGGGATGACTGCCTGGCGTGCCCCGAATTCCCTCATTGCTACCAATTCTCCTCGGCTCGATTGTTGCTCGAGGCGGCGGTTGTGAAGGTGTAGAATTATATTCCCTCTTCCTCCCGGCCCCTCTTCCTCCCTGATCTTATCGGCCGATCCAGAAACCGGTCGCGAAAAGGTCTTTTACCGATTAAACTTCCCCTTTTGCCGAATTACGTCTGAAATCTTATGCAACCTGACTCTTCCACTGTTGACTTCAACCGGCCGAAGACTCCCGGATTCTTTCCGCCCCAGCTGCCGAGCGGCCGCTGGGGGACCACCTCGGTCTACAGCTACCACAACACCGATGGCAAGCCGCTCTTCGCCTACGCTCCCCAGGAGCCGGTCAAGGAGCTGTGCTGGAGCGCACGCTTTCAGATCCAGAAGGAGCTGGGGAAGGGCTCCCAGGGGGTGGTCTACCTGGCCACCCGGGAGGGGGTCGATGGCTACTACACCAACGTCGCCTTGAAGGTGTTCTACCGCCACCCGCGCTTCAGCCTCGATGAGTACGTCACCGAGATGCAGCGCATCGCCCTCCAGGCGCAGCTCATCAGCCGCATCCAGCACGACAACCTCATCTCCATCCGCGACCTCGTCGCCCTCGGAGAGACGCGGGTGATGGTCATCGAGTGGATCGACGGCCTGGACCTCGGCCGGCTCCTCGACCTCGACAATCTGGAGGGGCTGAGAAAGAAGCTGTCTCACGACGACTGGGCGCGCTTATGCGATGTGGTCGTCACCCCCGGCGAGCATCACTGCCGGCTCAAGCCCGGGATCGCCGTCGACATCCTGCGGGGCTGCCTGGCGGGCCTGTCCGCCCTCCACCACAACGGCATCGCGCACTGCGACCTGAAGCCCTCCAACATCATGATCAAGCGGACCGGTACCAAGAAGATCATCGACATCGACAGCTCCACCCTGCTCACGGAAAACAAGTCGCTGCTCCGCGGCACGCCTTACTACATGGCCCCGGAGCAGCTGCAGCGGAAGCCCATCCAGCTGCGCTCCGACATCGCCAGCCTGGGCTACATCCTGATCGAGATGCTGACCGGCCGGCAGCTCTTCCGCGAGTGCAAGAACCAGGAAGAGCTCCTCCAAGCCAAGCTGCAGCTCCCGGCCCGGCTGGAGAAGATCCTCCCGCCCGAAGCGCTCAAGAACTCAATCCTCAGCGGCTTGGTGAGCCGCATGGTGGCCGTCGATCCCGGCGACCGCTATCCCAACGCCGAGGCCGCTGATCTCGACAAGGTCGGCGCCGCCAGCTTCCACCGGCAGCTGGTGCGGAGCAACCTGTCAACAGAGTACGACCGCGAGCTGGCCTGGTGGCTGGAAAAAACCAGTGACGGTCACTAGTTTTCTAGTTTCTATTTCTCGATCGCCTTCTTGAGCAGCGCCCGCAGCTCGTTCACCTCGGCGCGCAGCCTTTCTACTTCCCTCCACAGGTCGCCATCCCGGCGCGGCTCCCTTTCATCGCGATGCTCTCCCCTCTCTTCCCGCTCCTCGCCGCTGACGTGCTGCCGCAGCTTCCCCTCCAGGCGGTCGGCCTCGTTCCAGACCTTCTTGGCGCGGTCAGGATTCCCCTCGCGCTTGGCATGGATGGCTTCCTTGCGGAGCCTGGCGATCTGGTCGACCAGGGCCATGGCCTCATCGCGCTCCTCCCCCTTGGGCCGAGGCGGCTTTTTCAGAGACGCTTCGAGCTTTTTGGACTGCTCCCAGAGCTCTTCAGCATGGTCGCCCCGGCCGGCCCGCTTCGCCTCTTCGGCCTCGCGGCGCAGCATTTCAATTTTCTCTTTAACGTGCCGGCGCTCCTCCTCCCCCGGCTGCTTCTTCTGCCGGGCTCGGCTCTCTTCCTCCTCGCGCCGCATCTTTTCTGCCCGCTCGCGCGCTTCCGCCTCCTCGGCCCGGTGGGCTTTCACTTTCTCCTTCACTTTCTCCTCCGGCCGGTCGGCTTGCAGCTTTTCCTCGATCTCCCGGATGCGGTGGCGGAGCTTCTCAACGGCCTCCTTGTGCCCCTCCTTCTCCTGGGCGGCCGCCTCATCCTGCAGGTGCTTCAGCTCCTCCTTGAGCTCCGCCCTCCTTTCCGAGTCCTCATCCAGAGACCATCCAAATAACGACAACATGGTGATCATCACTGCAGCGTTCATGCGTTTTCCTCCTTTCGCTCAGGGTTGAAAATCATCGAGCTTTCGCTGCCGGTAACCATTTTCCTTTCCAGTTGATCCAGATCCTCGAGGCAAGCCCTCACCCGCGCGAGTATGGTGTCGCGGTCCCCCAGGCGCTCCGGCTCGATCAGGTCGGTCATCTCGTGGATTTCCTCGAGATCCGCCCGCAGGCCGGAGATGGCGAGGCGGATTTCCTTTTCCGACCGGACCTTGACCGCCCGCGCCGTCGTCTCCGGAGGGGGCAGCCGCGGCGCGAGCAGCAGGAAGAACGCCGGGGCGAGGAGGACCGTCGCCGCCGCGACCGCGACCCGCGTGGCCAGGCCCCAGCTCCGCCGCCGCACGGTCTTGGCCGCGCCGGCGCGAGCGCCTTCGAGGATGGATTGATCGGACCGCGGCGAAGGCTCTTCCAGCTCCAGGGCGGTCAAAACCTGCAGATCGCCGAGATCACTCGCCTCGCTCATAGAGCTTTTCTCCCTTAGAGCCTATCTCAGTAGACCATTCGGCCCTCTCTGCAATAGGACGGGGCCGGCTGCGAAGGCGCCATACTACGTTGGGCCTCCTCGCCTTAATACTCCGGTTAAAAAGGCTGCGTCGGCCCGCCTAGTCTGGCGCCTTCTCGCACGGCCTCGGGCCTCGTAGCGCCTTCC
>JACQVS010000055.1 GCA_016209605.1 Planctomycetota bacterium | reverse complement strand
CGGAGCGACCACTTCGTGCACCCGCAAGCGGGTACCCGGCTCCTCCGGCCATTCGCTCCTGCGCCACTGCTCGGAGCTCACCTTTGCGTCTTTGCGGTTCAATCCTCTTCATCTTTTTCTTATTCGGCTTTGACATTTGGTTGCGGCCGTGGCTGCTTTAGGAACGGTATTTTCTCAAAGCCTCCAAGAGGCTGGCCATGTCGGCGGGCAGATCGGCCGTGAACTCCAGCCGCTGGCCGCTCGAGGGGTGGTTGATCTCGATGCGGTGGGCGTGCAAGGCCTGGCGCTGGATAAGGGGAGCCTCGCCGGGCTGAGGCGGCCGTTTTTGCAGATCGGAGAGGCCGATGGCTTTCTCCCTCCCATACAGGCGATCACAGGCCACGGGCATTCGGATCTTGGCCATGTGCACCCGGATCTGATGGGTGCGGCCGGTATGCGGCCGGATTTCGGCGAGAGCGTAGCCGTCAAAGGTCTCCAGGATCGTGTAAGTGGTGAGCGCCTCGCGTGCATTGCCATCCGTGCGCACCATCATCCTTTTGCGGTTGTAGTAACATCGACCGATCGGCAAGTGGATCATCCCTTCCTTGGCCGTCCATTCCCCCCGCAAAACCGCCAGATAGGTCTTCTGGATGATCCGCTCCTTGAACTGAGTGGAAAGGCTCTGGTGGGCCAGGTCGTTCTTGGCGATGAGCAGCACTCCGGAGGTATCCCGGTCCAGCCGGTGGACGATTCCCGGACGCTCTTCGCCGCCAATGCCGGAGAGGTCCTTGAGGTGGTAGAGGAGGCTGTTCACCAGGGTGCCTTGCAGCTTGTGGGCGGACGGGTGCATGACCAGGCCCGCCGGCTTGTCGACCACCGCCAGGTCCGAGTCTTCATAAAGGATCCGTATGGGGATGTCCTCCGGCGCCAGGGTGCTCTTTTTAACGGGAGGAAAGAAGACCTGGATCTTCATGCCCTCGGTGACCAGGGTTGACGCCTTAAGGTCGCGGTTAACCGGCAGCTCAGGGATCTTGACCCAGCCCTCGTCAATCAACTTCTGGATGAAGGACCGTGATCTGCCCGGCAACGACTGGCAGAGGCAGACATCGAGACGGATTTTATGGCCGCGATGGACCAGCTCGAGAACCGGCGCCTGGTTTTCCAGGCTCCGCGGCGGCTCTTCCCCTCCGGCCGCTGCGGCTCCCTCCAGCCGCCCCGGATTGCGGGAGGGGGCCTGCGGATCGGGATGCCGTCCCCTCGGGGGGAGTGGCGGGAACGAGGGGGGATGCGAAGGCGGCATGAGGCCTTATTTGGGCGGAGAGGTGGGTGCCGCCTGGGTACCGTCTCCTGGCCCCGTCGCCGGGGAGGGGAGGAAGGGCTTGAATCCCCGGCTCGCCGGCGGCAAGCTGGAACTCAATCCTTTCAAGTACTGAACCTCCTTCAGCTTTCCATCCGCCCAAGCTTGCATGTCGTGGTCATCGGCAAAACGTTCTTTTCCGGAAGCGATGTACTTTTCAATTTTCTCGAAGACCGCCGGGGAAGGCGATGCCGAGGCAGGGGGTGCGGTTGGCTTATCGGGAGATTTATCTGCGATACCGCCAGCCGCGCCTTCGGTGGCGAGGGATGGGTCTTCGCGCTTGAAAACTAGCTCTCTGGCTTTGGCAAGGACCTGGTCGACCGACTCTTTGAGGTGCCATTTCTCGCTCTTTTTTCCTTTGGCCTCGTCCAGCAGCTGGTCCAGTTCCGGCAAGATGGCCTCGATGCTCCGGTCCTCGGTCTCCGGCGCCATGAGCAGGGTGTAAAACCTTCCCGACAAGCTCTCTTCCTGCGATTCAACAAACTGCCGGTAAAGCCAGTTGGCCGTGAAAGCGAAAAGGACCAGCGCGATCAAGGTCAAAATCGTGACTCGGAACCGCTGGATCCCCTCCACCGTTTTCAACGTCAAGGTGGTGATTTTTTCGTCCAGCCGGGAGACTTGGGGGACCTGCCCATCATTGACGGCAGGATCTTTGGTCGTACCTTTTTTCACCGCTGTAGATCCCTAAAACTTGCACAAGTTGAATCATTGCCTCACTCACCCAATCTTCCTTGAACTGAAGGGAGGGAGTGAAGACCAGGGTGATTATAAAATTTGAACCCTAACAAATCCAGGAGATAAATTGGAACATAATCAGCCCGTCCGGACCTTTTGGCGATCTCCGTCGCGGAAATAACAGCACGGCTATGGTTCGGTCGTTCCGTCTTCCTTGCCGCTCCCTTCTTCTTCCCCAGCGGCTGGGTTGGCCGCTGCCCCGGCCTGCCCTGGCTGGGCGCGGACCGGGGCAAGGCTTCCCCTTTTCGCCGCCGGAATCGCCTTGGCGGATTTTATGGTAGGCAGCGGAGCGGAAGCTGGAGGCACCCCCACGGCGGCAGCAGGGAGGGCTTTGGCCGGCTCTTCCGGCTCCAGAACCTCCTCGATTCCCATCTCGGCGAGCTTGAGGGGTCGGATTTCGGCCTGGAGGATGGTCTGGAAGCGGTCTTGACGCGGGTTGTAGTCGCTGAAAATGGTGATTTCCGCCAGCTCCTGATTCTCCTTCTTGGTGAAGGTCAAGATCCGCTTGGGGCCATCGATCGTCCCCTTGTGGAGCCAGCCGTCGCGGATCATCTGGTCGACATACCACGGAACCAGATCGCGGGGCTGCTTGTCGCCGACATATTCGGCCTTCCAGGAGCGGAACCTCCCCGGCCCGCGATCGAACTGGATATACTCCCAGCTCTTTTTTTCGATCCGGACGAAATCGCGCGGGATGGGAACGTCGTTCTGGTCGACCTCCTCGCGAATGCCAGGGATCTTCTCGAAGCTGGGGGAACTGCAGCCTGGACACAGCAGCAAAATCGGCAACAGGGAGGCGAACCCAACCGCCAATCCCCATCTATGAACCAGCCCCCATCCATGAAACAGAAACCGTCCATGAAACGAACCCAGATCAGCCCGTCCGCCAAGCGCGCGTTTACAGAGAACCGGTGAAACCATGGGATGATGGAGCATTTCTCTTCTCTCCTTTTCTTTTCCAAGACCACCGACCATTGCGTGGAAAACAATTCCCGGAACAAATCCGGCAGAACCAACGACCTTCCACGACGCTTTTCCGGACGGCCTGAGCCGACTCGCTATCCTCATTCGGCTCCCGGCCTAAGAGGCTCTCTCAAAATGTCTTAAGGGCGCCTTGCGGCGGCGGCTGGCCGGCTGCTGTGTTGCTCGGCCTCGGCGGTACTCCGTCCCGTATCGCCTTCGGCCTCGCGCCTTGCATCCGGCCGCCGGCGCTCGCAATCCGCCTCAAAATTCATTTTGTTCGAGCCTCTGAACGGCTTGTCCGGAAACGAGGCTCTGCGGTTATTATTAAACCGGGAAACTGCCTTGAATTTTAAACTTCCTGTAAAATCCTGCAAGTGGTTTTTCTGGTCTTTTTCCGTCTTTTCGGCCTGGAATTGGCCAAGATGGTACTCTTTTGGGGAGGGGGGGCCGAAATTTTAAATTCTTCCTCCGCAACTTCTCCGCATCCTGCGGAGAAGTTGCGGATAGCTCGGTTGCGGGCGGAGCCCGCAAATGGCGGAGGAATCGCCGGAATGAACCTTTTTAGTTCACGGGAACGTCGACCATGGTCTTCAAGTTGAGTCATTTCAAGTTTCCAGCCAGCCCCAAGCTCCTGCGAGCCGGAATGGCCATTTCCGCTCCCCGTTCCCAGGGGGGGGTGGTTTGGTGGCTGCTCTTCAAGATCCTGCTTTTCTGGGTTGTCCTCCTGTCTCTGTGGCTGCTCTGGCCAGCCACGGCTAACTCCGACTCTTCCAGCTCCCCTCCTACCAGCCCTGGCCCCCAGAAACCGAACTCCGCCCCGGTGGAGCCGAAGGCCGTGCCGCCAAGCCCGGCCCCGGCGCCAGCGCCGCAAAAGGCGAAGTCCCAGGGGGAGGAACCCTCCACCGCCCATTCCAGAACGGGCTCCTCGGAAGCGGACCTGGCCGAGCCGGGGAAGCCGCCAGGGGACCCTGCTCCCCAAGATCTCGATCCCCTCCGAACCCTGGGAAACGTCGAGCAGGCCACCAAGGAAGAAGAAAAAGAGCGCCCCCCGAATTTGCTGGAGATCCCGCCGGAAAAGAGCGGATCCTTTTCCTACCTGGACTTGTGCTGGAGCGTCTGGCTTTCCGGGCTGGAGCTGGCGGAAGACCAGGGCAAGCTCCTTCAAGAGGCCAGGAACCGGTGGTTTTTCCAGAACCGGATTTACGAGATGGCGCTGGCGGCCGCCTCGAGCTTGCCGGGAACGGATAATCCCCGCCAGGTCCTCCTGGTGGTGGCCGAGGAAGTCTTCGAGCGCCAGCAAATCGACCTCCAGGATCCCGATCCCAGGAGTCTGGGCGATGGGGGCCGTTTGCTTCCGCCGCTGATTCTGGCCAGAAAGAAAGGCAGCCCCATGGGCGCGGCACTGCTCTTGCTTGCGGTCCTGGAAGCAGTCCGCCCTTCCCTGCCGTTTCAATTTGTCGCCGTCCCGCCCTCGGAGCCGTTGACCGGGCTGGGGCGGTCCAGGGCTGAAGCCTCGACCTTGCAGCCCGCGCCGGCGGGGGGAGGTCAGGGGGCGGCTCTGGGTTTCCGCCGCCAGGGTTACGCGGTCCACCTGCTCTTGACCACGGAGGCGAAGTTCGAGCTGCTCACCCCCCAGGACCTGCTCCACAAGATCTCCCTGTCGAATCCCTCTGGCGAGCCGAGCTGGGAAGGGGCGGCGATTGCAGAACTCACCCGCCAAGAGCTGCATGGCTTCTTGTGCCTGGAGCTGGGCCATCAGGCCTTGCAAAAGGGCCGCAAGGACCTGGCGGCCAGATACTTCCAGCGCTCTCTGGAACTGCAGGACCGCTGGCTCGAGCCGGAGCTGGAGCTGGCCAAGATCGCCCAGGAAAGCATGGAGCGGTCGATCGCCATCAGGCACCTTCAAAACGTGCTCAGCCGAATTCCCGATTTTTATCCTGCCTTGGAGCTGCGGGCTCAACTTTACCTGGAGAGCGGCGAGAGGGCTCTCGCCCGCAGGGAGTTTTTGAGCCTGCTGGAACGGTTTCCCGACCAGGCCAAGGGGATCTACCGTTTTCTGGGCAATCTCGAACTGGAGAGCGGCAACTGGCGCCCGGCACTTTCGTATTACCGCGAATCTTCGCGGCGCGAGGAGGATCCGAGGCTCAAGAAGCGGCAATCGGACTGGCTGAAAGAGCTCGAGCTTTTTCCGGAATTTGAAGCCTTGCTGGAGAGCAGTTCTGGCCGCTCCGGCCAGGAGGACTATGGGCGGCGCTTCACGGCCCTTAAGCGCATTTCCCGCCATCCCACCCCCCTGGGCATTGAAGGCTTGATCGCCGTTCTGGATGACGCCAACCTGCGTTTCGCGCGCCGGGCTTGGCGGGCTTTGCGGCATATGACCGGAAAGGAAATCGAATTTTCGAAGGAAGCCTGGAGCGCGTGGTGGTTCAATGAGGGCCGGCAGAGTTTTGTGGAATAGAGCCCGTCTCTGCTGGTGAAACGACCGGGACTCAGTTCTTCACGGGTTCGTAAACCAGAATCAAGACCAGGATCTCGCTTCTGCTCTCGACCGGGGTGATGATGGGTGAGCGGTTTTGCCGGATGGTCATGGTCACCGGCTTCTTGGCTTCCCCATTTTTTGGAGAGAGCTGGAATTTCAGGGCCCACTGCGCGTCCTTATTGACCTTTTCCTTGACCGGCGTGATCGAGCAGGACGACTCCTTGGGGAGTTTGAAATCGGTCTTTTCCCCCTCTTTCAGTTTTTTCTCAACGGCCTTGTCCTCCAGCCGGAAGCTGTTGAGCTTTTTTTCCTTGGTGACGCCCTTGAGGAGGTCGGCGTAGTCCTTCAGCTCCTTGGGCAGCTCATCCGGTTTTTCCTTGGTCGAGGCCCAGACCTTGAGGAGGGTGAGCTTGACCTGCCCGCCGCTGGACGGCGCGGCGGTGGGGGCCGTAGAGCAGGCCCAGAAGCAAAGGATCGCGGCTCCTAATCTCATAAGCATCACCTCTGAGGTTTATATTGCCGCCGCCAAGGTCTCGGGATCAACAGAAAAATGGTCAGCCCCCTCACCCTGAAAAGTCGATGATGACATAATCCCCTTCCCCCTGGCGGATCTTGGGCCGTAAATTTTCCGGTGTCGAGGGATCGATTTCGACCTTCTGGACATGCGGAGGCCCCTGATCTTCGGGCTCCTTCTGAATCAGGCTCCAGCCCAGCCAGATGCCGATGAGGACCAGGGCCGCGAAGGACAGCGCCGGCACCCCCCAAGGCAGAGCGCGGCGCTTGTCGCCGTCGCCATAAAACAGAGCGCGGCGCTTGTCGCCGTCGCCATAAAACAGAGCGCGGCGCTTGTCGCCGTCGCGGTATATTATAGCGCGGCGCCCTTGGAGGGTCGACCAGACCTCCCCCCATTCCTCAGCGGACACCGGCGGAACCAGGCCCATCGTGGACTTGGCAAGCCGGTCCAATTTCTGGAACTGCAGGGTCAGGATCTTGCAGCCCTGGCAGAGCTCGAGGTGTTTTTCGAGCCTGGCGGCCTCGCCGTCCGGCAGCTCATCGTCGATGTAAGGCCCGATCAAGAAGTCGTATTCGGCGCAGGCGGAGTTGGATTGGGAAAAAGGTTTATCATTCATGGCATGGTCCTCCGATTCCATCGGTTTTAACTCATAAACAGCTTAATCCGGCCAGAAGCTCCTGAAGCTTTTTTCGAGCATAGAAGAGCCGCGACATGACCGTGCCGATGCTGCAGCCCAGCACCTCGGCGATTTCCTTGTAAGAAAGTTCCTCAACCGCGTGCAGAAGGAAGACCGCCTGGTGCTTATCGGACAGCTGGGACACGGCGTTCAAGACCAGGCGGCCGGTCTCTTTCTGGTCGAAGAGGGCGGCCGGATCGCAGCTCCGCGGATCGGCGATGTTGGCCTCGAAATTATCCTGTTCCTCCCGGGCGGCCAGTTCCACCGCCGGTCTGGACTTCCGGCTGCGGAGGAGGTCAATCGCCCGGTTCACCGTTATGCGGTAAAGCCAGGTGAAGAACTTGGAGTCAGTCTTGAATTTCGCCAGTCCTTGATAAGCCCGGAGAAAAACATCCTGGACGATCTCCAGGGCGTCTTCCTTGTCGCGGACGAACCGGAAGGCCACGGCATAGACCTTTTCCCGGTACTTGTCAAACAGGAACTCAAAAGCCGTTTCTTTTCCGGACAAAAATTCTGTGACTTTTTCCAGATCTTCCCGGTCTGAAGGATCCGATCCCATCAGTCCTCCGCTGCGGTTGGCCAAAGATGTGCCGGAGAGCTTCCCCCACAGCGCTCCTCGGGGCGCGCGACCACCCGTATCAAGGGCCCAGGTCAAGGTCCGGTCAGCGATGAAGTCTGATCTTATGCCGGCAAGGTTCAAGGTTTCAAGCCTTATACGAGCAAGTTTTATTTCTAAAGAGACGGCCGCCGGGGGGGGAATATTCAGGAAATTCGTGAAGCGGCCTAGATTTTATTAAAATTTTTAAAAAAATTAAAATTTTCTCTTGCCAAGAGGGTAGTTCTGTGTTAAAGAGCATTCAATACTTTGGGAAGGAGGGAGGAGAGTTTTAGGATTTTCCCTTCCCAAGGGGCCAAATAGCCAGCTTGGCCTCCCGAGTATAAATCCGGTTAAATCTGGAGGAGTCCATTAAAAAAGCGCTGGCGTGAAAGTGAAGACGAAAGAAGAGAGGGGGGAAAGAAAGATTTCCATTCCGCACGTTGTCAGCAGGAATGCTTTGGGCGCAACCCCGATCGCCAGCATTGAATCTGTGGCTGTGCCTGTCGCCTTTCTTGCTTCCAGCCGGAAGGCATCTCCCTGAAGATTCTTAAGTAGTTTCGTTCTTTGCCCTTATGGAAAAATAAGGGCGGCTTGGGAGGTTTTCTTGGCGCCTTCGAGGGAGGGTGGCTCCAGAAGGTCAAATGGAAGGCCAAAAAGTTGATAAACCAGGCTTTTGATTTTATCATAACGCCTGGCATGGGAGTTTATGTAAAAACGGACAATTCAATGGCCTCATAAAAAACCTACCTTTCCCTACACATTTTATGGTAGGTTCCTCCTTTTTCCTCGTTTATTTCAGACCCAAACAACCTCCTCATCGAGTAGGGACGATGAGGAGGATTTTTTTTGCTTGAGGGGGCTGGTCTGAATCGGGGCCGAAGAACTCTTTATGGCTCACTCACCCCAACGGCAGCTCCGGCCGCTTCAGAAACTGGTCAACGAACTCCTCAGCCCGAGGTCCTTGGAGTCGGCGGTCAAACGCTCGAGGCTCCTGAGCTCCGGCATGCAGTTGCTCCGGACCTTCTATCTCGCCTACCGCGAATTCCGCCAGGATTTTTGCTTTGAGAGGGCCGCGGCCCTGACCTTCACAACCATTGTCTCGCTCCTGCCGCTCGCCGTTCTCTTCTTGAGCATCCTCAGCCGGTTTCTCAAAGAGGAGGAGCTGCAGAATTTTGTCCGCGGCAAAGTTTTGACTTACTTCACCACGGCGGACATCCAGCCGGTGATGGAGAAGTGGGTTCACGAAAACATCCGCACCGTCAACTTCCAGCCGGGAGTGGGGCTGGACCTCCTGGCCTTGACCGCCTTGATCGTTTCAGCCATGGCCTTGCTGGTCTCGTCCGAGCGCGTCTTCAACCGCATCTGGAAGTTGAGGGGGACGCGCAATTATTTCCAGAAGTTTGTCGTGTTCTGGATGATCCTCACCACCAGCCCGGTGCTGGTAGGGGCCTCCTTTTTCATTGACTCTTACATTGGCCGCGAGGGCACGGTGATTCACAACTTGATGGAAAACCACCTGGCCGTCAAAGCCCTTTATGGTTTCCTGGTTCCGATCATCATCAGTTGCTCGGCTTTCACCCTCATGAACTTGTTCCTGCCGTACACCGAAGTGCGCTTCTTCCCGGCGCTCCTGGGCGGCTGCATCGCCGGGCTGTTGTGGGAGGGGCTGAAGAACGGCTTTTACATTTACTTCGGCCGGGCGGCGGCGTTGCAGACTTTCTATGAATCGATGGCCGCCGTCCCCATCTTCCTCTTTTTCGTGTACCTGACCTGGGTGATCATCCTCTGGGGTGGAGAAGTCTCCTTCGCCAACCAAAATTTGCGCGCGCTGATCCGGATCCATCTGCACCGGCAGAGGGGCGGGAAGTACTCGCAGTTTTTCCTGGGGCTTTTCCTGCTCGATCGCCTGGTGAAGTCCTTTGAACGGGGCGAACCAGTTCCCACCTTGCTCGAAGTCGCCGGACGGCTCGACCTCCAGCCCGAGGAATTCCAGCCGGCGGTGGCCAAGCTGGTGGATTTCGGCATCCTGGTCGATAGCCCAGGCGCCGATGGGAGGCCGCTCCGTTACGTTTTGTCCCGCTCCCCGGGCACGATTTACCTCAAGGAGATTGCCGCGGGATTGATGGCGCTGGAAGCCAGGGAGGAGTGGGAGTTCGATAGCTTCCCAGCCCTGACGGCGGTCGCAGGCAACACCGCGCCAGGGGCCGGCGGGAGCGTTCCCGGGAACCTGGCGGGAATCCTTGGCGCGTGCAAGCAGGCTTACCTCGAAAAAATGTCCGGGCTGACCCTGAAGGACCTGGTCAACCCGTCGATGAAAACGGCGAATACGGTCGTTACTTCAGGGAATTCAATAAGTTAGGTTAATTTTAGGGGGCCGGTATCTAGTTTCTGCATTTGACTTAAATACCCGGCCGGTTACCATCTCGGACTATGGAACCTCTCGACCTGGCCAACATGACTCAGGTGCGCGGCGATGAAAGCACCGGTCTCAAGGCGCTGTTTGAAAAGGTTTACTTTGATGTCCCCTACGGCTCCGAGGCCGTTCAAGCGTTGTCCCGGACGCGGTTCCACGCCGGGCCCAAGAGCGGGTCCAAGGAAACAACCCCAGAAATTGCCCAGGGGAATTTCCCCGAAATTTCCCAGGAAAAATCCCCCAAAAATTACCATCGTCCGGGGTCGCTTTCCCTCCTCGATTTGGGCTCGCCAGCGGGACCTGGCTTCCAGGAGGCCAAGACCATCCTCCTCTATCGGGGGGAAAGCGGCATTGGTAAGACCCGCGTCTTCCGGCAGTTCCGGAATTACGCCCAGGAGCGGCGCGTTCCGGTCTACGAAATCCACTGCTATGACGTGGAGGGGATCCCCTTCAAGCCCTTTTTGCGGGTGATCCGGGAGATTCTCAGGGATTTCCAGTTCGGCGATTTGCTGAGGGAGAAGTACCGGCCGGGGCTCGAGGCCTTGCTGCCGGAGATCTTTCGCAAGGACAGCAAGTCGCCAGTCCTCCGCCGGCTGGACATCTCCACCTGGGAAGAGGACAAGATCCGCATCTTTGATGGCCTGACCCAGCTCCTCTTTGAAATCACCAGTCTGCGCCCGGTGGTGATCCTGGTGCACGACTTGAACTGGGGGGATCAGGGGACCATCGAGCTTTTGCGGTATATCGGCCGCAACATCCAGCTGCGCAATGCCCGCGTCGCGGCCGCGCTGGCCAGCATTCAAAAGGAAGGGGCGCCGCTGCTCGACCAGGATCTGCTGCTCGATGAAAAAGGGCTGGAGGATCCGGAGCGCCTCGATTTGACCTCGCCCGCTTCTTCGAGAGATTCCCAGAAGCTCGCCAGCAAGATCCGATCCAAGGAGGCCGGCAAGGAGAACGGCAAGGGTATGGAGAAAGGGGGAGCCCATCCCCCTGCCAGCGTGGAAGAATTGAACCTCCGGCCCGTGCGGCTGCTCATTCTCGCCAACTATCAAGGCTCCTCCAATCCCGATGACTACCTGGAAAAAGCGCTGCGCAGCTTGGGAGAGGAGCCCTTCGCCTACCACGCGGAAATCCGCCGCCTGAACCAAGAGGAGACCCGGCTGTTCATCGAGCAGTCGGTGGATGAGGTGCTGTGTTTTCCAGAAAGACCGGGCCCTCCGGAAAAAAAGCCTCTGGCTCTGGTTTCGGAAGCCGCCGGCAGGATTCATGCTTACAGCGAGGGCTTTCCCAGCTACATCCACGAACTCTTGCGGCAGGTTCTGGAGAAGCAGCCGGAGCTGATCACGGCCGATCTGGTGGAAGAGGCCATGACCGGCGCGGGGCCTGCTCCGGCCCCGGAGGGATCCGGCCCCCCTCTCCGCCGCCAGATCCTCACCCGCCGCCTGGCCGGCCTCGAGCCGGAGCCGCTCACCGTCCTGCATGCCCTGGCCCTCGCCCGCAAGCCCCTCGCCGCCCCCTTTCTCGGCAAGGTGGCCGGCCTCCCCGGCGAGAAGCTGAAAAGCCTCCTCCAGGACCTTCTGCAAGCGGGCTTGCTGGAGAAGATCGGGCTGCCGCAAGGAGAGGGGGAGGAAGGCTATTTCTTCCGCCTCTGGGATTACCTGGAAGTCCTGAGCGACTCGCTGGCCGATTCCCGGCAGCGCCAGGAGATCCACGAGCGCATCGGGCTCGAGCTGCGCGAGCTCGCCGCCGATCCGGGCGATGAGAAGGCTTACGAGATCTTTTACCACCTGCGCCAGGGCCTGTCGCCGCGCTCGGCGCTGGAGTTCGGCTTGACCGCGGCGGAGCGGTTCGCCCGGTCCTTTTCCGTCGAAAAGTCCATCCTGGTTCTGGAAGACTTGCTGGGCATTTTCACCGCGCCCGAGGACCTCGAGACGCGGCTCGAGGTTCTCGACCAGAAGAACCAGTATCACCTGGTATTGAAGCAGTTCGCCAAGGCGGAAGCGGCCTTCAAACAGCTGTTCAGCGAGGGGCAGGAGGTTTTCGAGAACGGCCGGCGCGCCGAGCTGCTGATTCAAGAAGGCGAGCTATATCGCCTGAAGGAGGACACCAACCGGGCGCTCACGGCGCTGAAAAAGGCTTTCAAGTACATTGGCGAGGTCAATTCCCTGCTGGGGGCGCGGTGGCATCTGGTCACCGGCAAGATCCGCCAGGACCGCAGCGATGTCAAGCGGGCCATCAACTTCTTCCTCAAGGGGATCAAGATTTCCCAGAAGCTTCTTGAGGAGGCCGGCGGCAAGGAGGGGGCCGGCGATGAGAGCCCTGAGCTCACCCTCCTGCTTGCCGAGATGCATCGGCATCTGGCCTTGACGGTCTGCCTTCGCGGCAACGATACCGCGGCGGTGGATAACCTGCAGAAGAGCCTCGAAGGCTATGAAAAGACGGGCGATGAGGCGGCCTGCGCCATGGCGCTGGATGACCTCGGCAAGGTTTACCTGGAGCGGGGGAACTACTTCCGGGCGGCGCGTTATTTCTTCCGGGCCCTGGAAATCCGCCGCCGCCATCAGGACATCGCCGGCCTCTGCCGCTCGTACGACCAGCTGGGCCTGGTTTACCAGCGCACCGGCGATGAGTTCAAGACCATCGCCAATTTGAACCGCAGCATCCTCCTCAAGGAGCGGATCGGCGACTTGAAGGGCTTGAATCCGACCCTGGGGGTGCTGGGGGACCTCTACTTCCGCCTCGGCCGCTACGACAAGGCCATCGCCTACATCCAGACGGAGATCAAGAACAGCCAGGTGCTGAGCGACACCAGCGGCCTGGTGGAGGCCTTCATCCGCCTGGGGGCGGTCCACCTCGAGCTGGGTGACCGCAAGCAGGTGGAGAACCTGACCCGGCAGGTCGGCATCCTCGCCACCGAGTTCAAGCTCAAGGCCCAGGAGGCGGGCGGGGCGCGGCAGCGGGGGCTGCTCGAAGCCCTCAACCGCAACTGGGGCGAGGCGGAGTCTCAGCTCAAGACCGCCCTCGACATCTTCGCCAGGCTCGGCAGCCGCCGCCAGGAAGCGGCGGCGCTTCTCGATCTGGCCGATATCAAGTACGCCCGGGAGAGCTTCGAGGAGGCGCTCAAGCTGGTGACCAAGGCCGGCGTGCTCGCCGACCAGCTCAAGGCGGTCGATCTGCAGGTCCGGGCGACGGTCCTCAAGGGGAACATCTTCCGCTTCCTCAAGGGGGGCAACCTCGACAAGGCCAAGGACCTCCTCAAGAAGGGATTCGAGCTGGGGCAAAACTTGAACGAGGTCCATCGCCTCTTCGATATCTACTACTCCCTGGCCAAAGCTTATCACTATGACCGCAGCTTCATCGAAGCGGGCAACTATTACGGCAAGGCCGAGGCCATCTTGCGCCGCATCGCCGATGAGCTTCCCGATGCCGCGGCGGCGCGGTACTTCGAAGATCCCCGCCGCAAGCTCTTCCTGGAGGATGCCAACCGCTTTCGCAAGGAAGTGCGCGGGCGCCCGTCCGGCAGCCAGCGCTTGGCCGCCGACGGCCAGCACTTGGCCTCCGGCGGTTGGGGGAGCGCTGAAAGCCCCGCTCTCAACCTCGGAGCCCGGGGCCAGCCGGTGGCCGTGGACGATCTGGAGGAGCTCAACTCCCGGGTCTTGCGCGTCAACGCGACGCAGCACTTGCCGGGCTTTTTCGACATCCTGCTGCGGGAGTTCCTCGATCTGGTGAAAGCCGAGCGCGGCTTCATCGTGCGCGTGCAGAACCGCCAGTACTCCGTCGCCAGCCACCACGGCTGGGGAAGCGATCCGGAGAAGGACGCCGACTTCCCGGCGGCGCGGTCCCTGGCCGAGGAGACCGTGCGCAAGGGGAAATCGGTCCTCACCGCGCCAGGCGAGGAGAACGGCGGCGCGAAGAAGCTCCTCCAGCCGGGGAGCGCCCTTTCGCAGCACACCCTGCTCGTCCAGCCGCTCATGACCGCGGAGCGGATCTTCGGCGCGGTTTACCTGGACCGCGCCGTATCGGTCGGCAGGTTCGCGCCGCGGGACCAGCTGGTGGTGGAGTCCTTGTCCATGCACTGCGGCGCCATCCTCGACCACCGGCGCCGCTACGAGTCGGTGATCGTCGAGCCGCTCACCGGGCTTTACAACACTTCCTATTTCCTCGAGCGGCTTAAGGAGCTTTACCGCTTGAACAGCCTGCACGGCAAGTCGTTCTTCCTCATCGGTTTTTACCTGCCGACCCTCGAGGCGCTGCTGCGGGATGAAGCGCAGCTCCTCGGAGAACGGCTGCGGCAGGAAGTCCAGGCCGAGCTGCCGCAAAACGCCTTGGCGTCGTGGGGGAATCCCCTCCTTGCCCTGCTGCTCCCCGATGTCGACTTCGCGGCCGCGAGCAAGGTGGCCCAGCAAACCGAAACCCGCCTGCTCAGCCTGGTGAACTGCAGCGTGCCGAGGGAGATCCTCGCCCCCGATGCGCGCATCCCCAACGGCATCGCCTTCTACTACGAGATGCGCCACCGCCTCCTCCCCGATGAGAACGACTACCAGGCGCTCCTGGAGATGCGCCAGCTCTTTGGCAAGGACATCTCGCTCAAGGACGCGAAGCGCATCCTCGAGAAGCACTTCCTCGAGAACGCCTTGCGGAAGACCGGCGGCAACATCACCCACGCCGCCAAGGAGCTGGGGCTGCACCGCCCGCAGCTCTCCAACCTGCTCAAGAAGTACGCCTTGAAGCGCGAGCGCTTCGAGCGCGGCCTGGATCTGGACGAAATCGATCCGCGGGCGAATTAACTGACCCCTCCCGAGGCCTTGGTCAGCGGATCGTCTGGAGCAGCCACCGGAACTCCCGGGCGATCCCATCGACCAGCCGGTCCTCCTTCGCCAGCACCGGCCAGGTGTAGGTCTCGATCACGAGATGGGGGCACCACCCCTTCCGCACCGCCAGCTGGACGGCCTTCTTCGTCTCCTCCTGAGTAGTCGAGAGGGCGCGCCAGCGCTGGAGGTGGATGGGTACGTGGAAGTGGGTGCGCAGCTCGGCGACCTCGAGGCGGTCGCCAGCCTCAAGCTTTTCCGGCAGCCGGTCGAGGTCGCGGCCGCGCCAGAAGGTCTTTTCCCCCCTTTTCCCTTCCATCAGGCCGCAGAACTGGTGCAGGTAGCGCGGCTCGTTCATGCCGCGGAACTCGCGGTAGGCGCGCGGCGACCGCGCCGGCCGGCGCAGCGCCAGGGCGTTGGTGACGTGCACCTTGCCGACCTGGAGGCCCGCCCGGACCAGATCGGCGAGCGCCTGCGCCGGGTCGTGGAAGAGCACCGAGAAGTGACAGGTGTCGAGGTTGACGGTGAAGCGCCGGCGCAGCGCAGCCTCGATCCGGCCGGGGGTGCGGTGGCGCTTCCTCCACAGCGTTTTGGCGGCGGGGTAGAGCCAGTTCTCGTAAAAGCGGATGACCTCCTCCGCGACCTCGAGGGTGGTGTCCGGCTCGGGCTCGGCGGCGAGGAGGAGGCGCTTCCCGGTCTCTTCCTCGAGGTCCTCCAAGGCGGCGAGGGCATCGAGGTAGTTCCGGGCCAGGCGCTCGAAGGTCCGGGGGCCGTGCTCCCAGAAGCGGTAGGTGCCGGCGAGGGTGCTGAGCGATCCGGTGACCCCTTCCGGCAGGAGGTCGGCGAAGATGCGGGCGATGGCGATGGTCCAGCGGGCCCGCGCCCGGTGCGTCCAGGGGGGATGGTAGACCCGCTCCTTGACGCGCCGGGCCTGGAAGTCGTGGAGGGGGAAGGCGTTCACGGAAAAAAGCTCGAGGCCGGCGAGGTCGAGAAAGGCCTTCAGCTCCTCCCGGCGCTCCCGGCGGCGCAGCTCGCGAGCCGCGGCGATCCCCAGGCGCAGCTCGAGGCCGCTCGGTTCATTTCCGAAGACTCGCTCCTTGATCGGGATGGTGTAATCGCGCAGATAGTGGTAGATCTCCTCGAGGCTCTCGCCGCGATGGACGTTGGTGCTGTAGCCGAGGTGGAGCGGTGGTTTCCGGCGCGCTGGCGGGCTCATGGGGGGCAAGGTAAGCGGTGGGG
>JACQVS010000051.1 GCA_016209605.1 Planctomycetota bacterium | reverse complement strand
GGGCGTGGAGGATGGCCTGGCGCTCGACCTCGAGGAGGGGCCGAACCTCGGAGCCGGGGCCGAGGCCGCGCGGCGGGCGCATCGCCGCCCCCTCGCGGATCGCCGCCGAGAGGCACTCCGGCCCGATGGCTTCCGTGCGCGAGAGCAGCGCCAGCCGGCGGATCTCGTTCTCCAGCTCCCTGACGTTCCCCGGCCACGGATAGCGCATCAGCCGCTCCATGGTTTCCGGGGCCAGGCGCCTGGCCTTCTGCTCCTTGGCGTTGATCCGGTCCAGGAAACGCTCGGCCAGGAGGGGGATATCCTCGGCCCGCTCGCGCAGCGGCGGCAGGTGGATCTCCGCCCCCTGCAGGCGGTAGTACAGGTCCTCGCGGAACTTCCCCTGCGCCACCTCGTCGCGCACCGCGTGGTTGGTGGCCGCGATGATGCGGACATCGACCTTCAGCACCTTGCGGCCCCCCACCGGCCGCACCTCCCCCTCCTGCAGGACGCGCAGGAGGCGGTTCTGGAGCTCGAGGGGCAGCTCGGCGATCTCATCGAGGAACAAGGTGCCGCCGCTCGCCATCTCGAAGAGGCCGGGCTGGTCGCGGTCGGCCCCGGTGAAGGCCCCCTTGACGTGGCCGAAGAGCGCGCTCTCGAGCAGCCCGGCCGGCACGGCGCCGCAGTTTTCCGCCACGAAAGGCCGGCCGTTCCGCCGCGACTGCTGGAAGATGGCCCGCGCCACCAGCTCCTTGCCGGTGCCGCTTTCGCCGGTGATCAGCACGGGGATATCGGCCGGCGCCACCACCTCGATCAGCTCGAAGACCCGGCGCATGGCGGCACTGTCGCCGGCGATGCCGCAGTAGACTTTCTCCTCCCGGCGCGACCGCCGCCGGGCGTCGCGCCGCGACAGGCTCAGCTCGCCGTGGAGCTGGCGGTTCGACTCGCGCAGCCGGCGCAAGAGATCCTTGATCTCCTGCCGCTTCTCCGCGGCGGTCCAGGCGAGGATGGCCTGCCCGCAGAAGCTCTCGACCAGCTCGAGGTCGCCGGGCTCGAAAACGCTCCGCTCGAAGGGGTTGTCGAGGTAAAGGGCGCCGAGGACGCGGTTCTTGCGGCGCAGCGGCACGCAAATCACCGACCGCAGCCCCAGCTCCTCGACGCTGGCGATGGAGCGCAGCTTCATGTCCTCCCGCGCGTCGGTGGCGAGGCAGGGCACGCCGCCGGCGATGGTCCGCTCGAGGACGGTCCGGCTGATCTGGCTTTCGGGGTCGGCGAGGTCCCGGCCGGCGGCGCGCGCCGCGAGGTACGCCAGGCGCCCCTCCCGCCGCAGCGCCAGGAAGCCGCGCTCCGCGCCGGTGAGCTGGATGGCGGCATCGACGATGCGCCGGAAGAGCTTGTCGAGATCCTCCTCGTCGAGGATTTCCCGGTTCAACCGGAAAACTTCGCGAAGGGCGGCGGCGACTTTTGCGGTGCTGGGTTCTTTGCTTTCCATGGTCAAGGTCCATTGCAGGGCTTCTTGAACGTCCCGCCGCGCCAGGAATGACGGGCGGACCTCCGGATCGAGATCGAAGAGGATTTCATCGATGGTCTTGCGGAGCAGGCCGGAGAAGACTCTCTTTTCTCCGTTCGCCTCGGACTTCGCGAGCGCCGCCAGGGCGCGGCAGCGGGCCAGGCGCTCCGGAAACGTGGCGGCCCGCGGCTCGAGGTGCTCCCGGGCAGCCCGCGCCCTCTGGGGATCGCGAGCGCATTCCAGCTCGGCGAGCTGCTGGTAGAACCTGGCCCGCTCCGATCCCCCCGCCAGGCGCTCGAGCTCCTCCCTCCCCCACTTTAAAAGCGCCTGCATCTTCCCCTCCCGGCAGAGCTCCGGATGCAAGGCCTCGAGGCGCGCCAGCTCGGAAAGGGCCGGCGCATCCGGATTCTCCATGGCCTTCTTCCGGTAGCACACTTCGAAAACCTCGCCGGCCTTCAAGGAGCCGCCGACGAGCAAGCGGAGGTGGAGCAGGAACTCCTCCGGCGACAGGGGGTGAGGTTTTCCTCCGTACCGCTCAGCCAGCCTCAAATGGATCCGCCGGGCCTCCTCCAGGCGGCCGCACTCGGCAGCGATCAAGGCCTGGTTCTCGAGGAAGAGAGGCGTCTCGCTCAAGGGGGCCGCGGCTCCTTCCCCGGCGAGGCCGCTGCCTTCCCGGGCGGCCTGAAGATGGCGCGCCGCCGTTCCGAGGAGCCCCAGCTCCCGCGCCAGGATCCCGAGGTTGGCCTCGGCGAAGGCCGCGCCGAGGTCATCCCCCAGCTCCCGGGCGATGGAGCGGCTGCGCTCGGCCGCTTGAGCCGAGCCCTCGAAGTCGCCGAGCCGCCGCAGCGCGGTTCCCAGGTTGAGGAGGGCGCGAGCCGCGCCGGAGCGCGAGCCGGCCTTCTCGAAATTCTCCGCCGCCTGGCGATGCAGGGCGGCGGCCTCTTGATACCGCGACTCCCTCGCCAGCAGGCGGCCGTAATTCGTCTGCGCCGCCGCCTTCAAGCGCTCGCTCCCCGGCGCATCGGAGAGCCGGATGGCCTGGAGGAAATCGCTCTCGGCCTCCTCGGCCCCCCCCAGCGCCAGGGCGAGGTTCGCCGAGAGCATGATCAGCTCCGGCGCCTCCGGAAACTCCCCCTTCGCCCCCCGAGCCAGCTCCAGCGCCGGCTCGGCGCGATTCCTCTGCGCCTCGGCGACGGCGAGGCCAAAGTGCCAACGGCGGCGGATCTCGGGGGTCATGCCGCCCGCCTCCCGAGCCCGGTTAAAATGGCCGGCCGCCGCCTCGGGGTCCCTCCGGGCCAGGGCCAGCTCGCCAAGCAGCGTTTCGGCCCGGGAGCGGCCGGGGCCATCCGGGTCGAGGGCGGCGGCCAGCTTGAGGGAGCGCTCGCCGCGCCTCCCCCGACCCTCCTGGTGCAGCATCTCGCCCAGGCGCAGCGCCGCGGCGGCGCGGCCGGCGGCGGGAAATCGGGAGCACCGCGAGTAGTAGCCGAGGAGGTGCTCGGAGAGACGGCCTGGGGCCGCGCTCGCTTCGAGGACCCGCTCCCAGGACGGCTCTCCCGCCCGCAGCTCCTGGCAGAGGACTTCTCCGAGTGGCAGGGAGCTGCGGGCGGCGGCCAGCCGCCAGCGTTTCCGCGCCGGCGCGCCCGCCGATCTCAGGATCCAGGCCCGCCGCCGGCGGTCGACCGCCAGCATCTCGCCCTCGCTTCCCGAGCCCTCGAGGCCGAACCGGAGCAGATCGCGGCGCTCCAGCTCCCTCAGCCGCTCCTCCACGGCAGCCCGCGGCCGCTCCAGGATCGCCGCCAGGTGCTCGGCGGCGATTTTTCCTCCGCCCTCGGAAAGGAGCGCCGCCATCCCCGCGGCCTCGCGAGCCGCCTCGCTCGCCTGCCGCCACTCCTCCAGCCACAGCTCCCGCTCTCCGGGAACGGGGACGGGATCGGCATCGGGCGCTCGGGCGCACCGCCAGCCCCCCCGCTCGAAGCGCAGCTCGCCGGCGCGGCCCAGTTCCCGCAAGATCGAGCGCAGGCGGCCGGGGACGCCTTCCGCCTGGCGGTGGAGCGCAGCGAGGAGCGGCTCGAGCTCGTGGCGCGGGCGGAGCGCCTGCTCGAGAAATGCGGCCGTCTCCTCCTCGCTCCACGGCCGGAGCGCGCAGCGGCTGGCCCACGGCAGCTCGAGGATTCTGGACCAGGCCGATGCCTGTTTGACTTCCGGAAGGGCGGCCCAGGACACCACCACCGCCGGAAAATGCCCGGGCGGGCGCCGGCGGGAGGAGGAGTCTCGGAGGGTGCGCAGCTTTTCAATCAACGAGCGGAGCAGCCGCTCATCCTCATCGAGAAGCCGATCTAGATCATCGACCGCGAGGAGCGCCGGCTCTCGGAGCAGACCTTGAAGGATGGCGGCCGCCTTCCGGTCGAAGGCATCGCTCCGGCGCTCCGCCAGCTCTCCCGGCTCCAGGGGGCCCGCGCTCCCCGCTGGGGCCGATCCAGGAACTTCCGGGAGGGCCAGGCTTTTCGCCTGTGTCCAGGTGAGGGCTCGAACGCCGGCCGCGAAGGCCGCGGCCTGGGCCTCCTGGAGGACGCGGGTTTTTCCCAGGCCGCGCCCCCCTTCGACCGAGATCAAGGCCGGCCGCGGCCGCCGCGCTTTCACGCCGGCCAGGGCCTCGTCCATAGCCTCGAAAAAGCCGGCACGGCCGATGGTCCGCGGCGACTCGAAGGGAGGGACGAGGGGAGCGGAGGTTTCCGCCGGCGCCGCTCCCTCGAGGATCGCGAGGCCTTCTCTCCCGGACTCCAGGCGCGCCTCCGTATCCGGCTCGAGCAGCCGGCGCACCAGGCGGCCGAGCGGCTCGGGCAGATCCGCCTTCAGGACTTTTTGAAAGAACAGCCCCTTGCGGGTCTCGAGGAGATGCTCGCTCAAGCTCCCAGCCATCGAACCCCGGAGGCACTCGTAAAGCACCACCCCCAGGGCATAGAGGTCGGAGCGCTGGTCCGGCCGTCCCCCCTTGAGCATCTCGGGAGAAAAATAAAGCGGCGTCCCCGCGCTGGCGGGGCGCTCGGAGATTTTTTCCAGCTCCGCCGCCAGGCCGAAATCGAGGAGCCGCACTTCCGGGCGCGCGCCGGGCTCGGGAATCGAGAAGAGGAGGTTCTCCGGCTTGAGATCGCCGTGCCGCCAGCCAGCGGCATGAACGGCGTCGAGAGCGGAGAGCAGGTCCTGGGCCATGGGCACGAGATCGGCGGCCTCGACCGGCGGCCGGAGCGGCCTCCCCGGAACGAACTCCGAGATGAGATAAGGCCGGGGCGGCTGGGCCGGATCCTTCGCTTCCAGAATCCCCGCCTCGAGGACCTCCACCAGCGCCGGATGCCGGACCGCCAGCCCGAAACGGAACTCCTTCACCAGCGCGGCGGCCGCTTCCCCGGAAGGGGCGGCCGGGCTGCCGCGACGGCCGGCCGCGGGGTGGAGCACCTTGATCGCCAGCTCCTTTCCCGGCCGCAGGGGATCGGTCACCAGCCACACCGCGCCAAAGCTCCCTCTTCCCAGAAAAGCCGCCGGCTGGAAGCGCCCCAGATGGGGGGGCGGCGGCGCTTCGAGGTCGAGGTCTGGATCTCCTCTTAGGAGAGAGCTTCTGGCGGAACGCATGATCGAATATTAAACATTTCTTAATCAATAATCAATCATCCGGTTTTTTCTTGGCAACCTTCCAATGGCCTGCATAATATAAATTTCACCAATAACGCGATTTAACGATCTGCGGCCGGTTTGGCCCGCGGATTGCTTCCTTCCTGCCTTTCCGAGAGCGACTTGGAGAGGATTCTGAAGCCCTATTACCGTCAAAAGGAAGTCATCGCCATGAAAAAGTGCCGCTTTTCAAGCTGTTACCATGCCGTTTTTGTTTCCCTCGCCCTCCTGGCCGTGATCGCTGCGGCCGCCTCCTGCAAGGACAAGGCCCGCACGACCCCCTTCCCCACCGCCAACCCTGGCCCCACCAGCGTCGTCTCCGGAACCATCACCGGATTCGGCAGCGTGTTCGTGAACGGCATCGAGTTCGAGGTCGATGACCGGACCACCATCACGCTCGATGGCCGGAAGGGGAGCGAGGATGACCTGCGCATCGGCATGGTGGTCACCGTCCGAGGCAACATCAACGATGACCGCGCCACCGGCGCCGCCATCGGGATCGAGTTCAACGACAGCGTTGAAGGCACGGTGTCGAGTGTCGATGCCGCCAATAACACCCTGGTCGTGCTCGGGCAAACGGTGATGGTCGACGCCTCGACCGTCTTCGAAGACGGCGTCAGCCTGAGTACCCTCCAGGCCGGCAACCTCGTCGAGGTGAGCGGCATGCCGGCCGCGGACGGGACGATTCGAGCCACCCGAATCGAGCTGAAAAGCGCGGCCTTCACCCCCGGCGATGACACCCTGGAATTGACGGGCAAGGTGAGCGGCCTGAACGCCGTCGAAAAGACTTTCATGATCGGCGACCAGCCCGTCAATTACGAGGACGCCGTCCTCAGAGACCTTCCGGGAGGCCTCCTCGGGAACGGCCTGCTCGTCGAGGTGAAGAGCACGGCGGGCCTGGCGAACGGCGTCCTCGCGGCCAGCGCCGTCGAGGCGGTCCCGGAAATCCTCGAGGCGGCGCAGGGAGACCGGGTGGAGGTGGAAGGGCTGGCGATCGATGTGGCCTCCTCGAGCGAGTTCACGGTCGATGGCTTCGTGGTCTCCACCACCAGCCGCACTGCCTTTGAAAACGGCAGCGCGGCCGACATCGCCCCCGATGCCAAGCTGGAGGTCGAGGGCCTGATCAACGGCGACGGCATCCTGGTGGCGGAAAAAGTCTCCTTCCGCCTCCCCAGCAGCGTCCGCCTCGAAGGCCGAGCGCAGAACGCCAACCTCACCGCCGGCACCATCACGCTTCTCGGCGTCGCGGTGGAGATCAACAACCTCACCCAGATGGAAGACCGGAGCAGCCAGAATGTCAGCTCCTTCGATCTCGCCGATATCTCGATAGGCGACTGGCTGGAGGTCCGCGCCTTCGTGGACGGCAACGGCCAGGCGGTCGCGAGCCGCATCGAGCGGCAGGATGCCGGGACCGAGGTGCTGCTCCAGGGCCCCGCCAGCGATCTGAGCAGCCCCAGCTTCAAGATCCTCGCGGCGACCGTGCAGACCTCGCTCACCACTGAGTTCGAAAACGCCGCCGGGCAGCCGATCTCGCGCTTGCAGTTCTTCAGCGCCACCGCCGCGGGCTCCCTGGTCAAGGCCCGGGGCGCCCTCTCGGGAACGAGCACCATCCAAGCCACCAAGGTGGAGCAGGAGAACGGGGGGTGAGCCCGGCCGGCCTTTCGCAAAAGAAATTCAATGTCGGTCACTGGCTCTCTTGAAAATTCTTAATCTCGCCCTTGACAACCCAATTATCCTCAGCCGAAAATACATCGCCGAGGATGTCAAACAAGGTTCTCCAGCGCGTTCGAGATGCAATTTTGGAGCATCGATATGCTCTTTCCGAACACGCCTATGACGAAATGACTGAAGACGAACTGGACGCGCTGGACGTCGAGGCAGCAATTCTTACTGGAAAGATTGTGAAGATTCAATCCAAGGATGCACGTGGAAGGAGGTATGTTCTGATTGGAACCGCATGCGATCAGTCCACGCCAGTTGGGGTTGTGGTTCGTTTCGTCGAGCAAGACCAGTTATTGATTATCACTGCTTATGAAATAGAATAAGCCTCGGTCATGTACGATTTCACTTGCGAGCACTGCGAAGGAAAGGTTCGAAAACGAAGAGTCGAGCGCGAAGCGTTTCGACATAAAAGGGGATTCGTCGTTTTGAAAGAGGTTCCGATCGGAGTATGCGAAAATTGCGGGGCTCGTTACTTCGACGCCTCGGTTGTCCGCCGCGTCGCCGAAATTGCGCGGGGTCTCAAGCCGTCAGACGGAACAATTGAAGTGCCAGTGGGAAGATATTGAAACATTTTAAGGATCAAACGGCCTCCTGTCACCGATTTTGCCGTGGGGCAGCGTGAGCTGTCGGCCAGGGACTCCCCGGGAACGAGCCTATCCGCCGGCGCGGGAGAAGGCGAAAATTGCCATGCCCTGGCGGCGTACTATTCAGATATAATCAGGTCATGAAATCTACCAGCGTTCTGCCTCCTCTGGATGAAGCCGCCTGGCTCGAGCGGGAAGCCAGGTTGTATTCCAGCTTGACCATGGAAGAGCGCGTCGCCTGGTACCGGGATCTGGAGCGCTGCATGTGGGCTCTGGCCGGTGAAAATCTGGATCGATCCCGGGATGGGGATTTCGACCTCGGCGACCGCTGGCGCGACTTCACCCTGCCCTGAACAACGATGCCGGATTCCCTCTCGCTCCTCGACCTTCTCAAGAAAACGGCGGCGGCCTGGCCGACATGGCCTGGGGCATCGTGAGGACGACGCGGGCTCTGGACCTCCTCCTCTCGACGCCTTCCGGAAGCACTGGAAGTCCTCTTGCAGCTCGGCTGCAAGGGGGAGGTCTCCTCCGCCATTCAGGAGCTGCGCCGGAATCATTTCGTGGCCCTCCCTTACGGCCCTTTTCAGGTGGAGGTCTTCCTCCCTCTGCTCTCCTATCATGAGCAAGTCCTCAAACGGCGCGTCCGCCGCGAGGTTGAAGGGGTGCCGGCGCACTTCGTCAGCCCGGAAGACCTGGTCATCCTGAAAATGCTCTTCTACCGTTCGAAAGACCTGGCGGATGCCAAGGCCATCCTGGTCACCCTCCATGGCAAACTGGATACCGGCTATATCCAAAAAAACTTCGAAGATCTCCTGCCGGCGGAAGACCGGCAGCGGCGGTGCCAGCATTGATTGCCGGCGAGTTGTGCCGAAAGCGGTTGTCCGGGATAAAGCTGTCATCAAGTGGGTCCGAGGTGCCGCCATCGTCCCAGCGGTCCGGGGAAAGGAAGAGCGGCGTGAAAAAGAGGTTGCCGGAGCCGGCCAAGGGCGACCGTTTCCCTTCAATCAGGAGTAGCTGACCTGCGGCAGGAGGCTGCTCTCAACCATCATCTTTCCGGGCACGATCGAGTTCTTGATGATCCTCGGTGATCCTGCCTCGGCAAAGAAGTTCGACTCGGAGTTCTCCAGGACCGTGCAGCTCTCGAGGTGCAAATGGGACCATCGACTATAAATCCCGACGCCATGCCCGGCGATCCAGCAGTCGATCAATACTGGCGACGAATGGTCGCAGCGAGGCCCTCCACCCAGGCTCCTCTCGATCCGGCAGCGCTTGAAAGTTGGCTTGGCAACTCCGGAGCAGTTGATCCCATCTCCTTGCCTGAAAACGACCTACATGAAAATGACAAATTTCCTGTCACTTTCATTGAATCCCTCCGAGGCTCCTTTGACATTTTGTAGTATTAAATCTACAATTTTTCTAGTGTTCGCCCAGGAAAGGGAAATAGAGTACTATGAAACGCCAGATGGGCGGAGGCCTTGCGAAGAGTGGCTGGATTCACTCCCGGACAGTCGGGCGAGAGCCAAAATCAGGGCCCGAATCGATCGCGTGCAACTGGGCAACTTCGGACAGTGCAGGCGAGCAGGCTTTGGCGTCTCAGAGATCAAAGTGGATTATGGGCCAGGCTATAGACTGTATTTTGGTTTGTGGGATTTGAAGCTGGTTATTCTCCTATGCGGTGGAGATAAAAGCTCGCAATCGAAAGACATAAAAACCGCCCAGAGATATTGGGCGGACTACCGGAGTCGCCATGAAAAGTAGAAGGAAAACGAATTACCATAGGCACCTGCTTCATTCCTTGAAAAACCCTAAAGAGGCGATCGAGTACTTGAAAGCGGCCCTTGAGGAAAGCGACATGCCGGAAGTTTTTCTTCTTGCCCTTCGAAACATCGCTGAAGCCAGGGGGCTGGCCAAACTTGCCAAATTGACTTCTCTTAACAGGGAAAACCTTTACCGCATGCTTTCGCGAAAAGGCAATCCCGATCTGAAGAGTGTGAATGCCCTCCTGGACGCTCTAGGGCTCCGCCTCTCTGTTGAAGAAAAGCGGGCTTCTTGATCAGCGCTGTCGAACAGGACTCAACCTCCAGGTGGGGCGGCGTCTTTTCCCACGCCGGTCTCGTTCCCCGTCATAAAATAGTGGCCTCCTGAATGACGTCGTCGGGAAGGACTTGCGCTGGAGGAGTATTCCGTCCATCTATGCCCCATGACTGTCCCTTCCGGCGCGGTTGAGGTGTATGGTTTTGAAACAGGTGTCCGGATCCGGACACTTTTCACTTCTGAGTTCGCAATTGCGGACTCCTTGATCCATTTCACCTCGAATAATGCCCCGGCATGGTCATCGAGCCAGGGAGGCCTACCTGACGTGCCGGGGCCGGGGTTCGATTTGGCCGGTCCTGGAAATAGAAGCCCGACGCCGGACGGCTGCCCGGACTTTGCATCTTGGCGCGCTCCATAGGAGATTCGAGATCGCCTAGGGATTCTGGCACGGGTGGCTCAAGAGGCCTCCTGCCAAGTCCTCGCCGGGCGGAAGCCGATATGGAGAAACCGGACCGCCGGTCCACCGCCATCACCGGCAGGCGCTCGGGGTCGTCGGGCAGGGGAGGACGTCGGCGGTCGGATCGCCGCCGCAGCCGGGGAACGGCGCCAGCGGCGGGTCGCCCCGGAGGAAGAGGTGCTGGAGGAGATAAATCGGATCGCTGATGTCCACCGCGCCGCTGTCATCGATATCGGCCGCATCGTGGCAGGAGATCTCCACGCCGCCGAGGAAGAGGAATTCGAGCACCCGGATCGCATCGGTGATGTCCACGTCGCCATCCTCGTTGGCATCGCCTCGGCGGAAGTGGACGTTCGGAGGCTCCGGGCCGCAGTACTCGTGGGCGCCGGCGTCAAAAGCGCCGTAGCAGGGGCGCGGATTGCCGTCGAGGTCGATGTCGGCCCCGGACGGGGCGAGGTCGATCGCCGGGGAGGATGGCAGAAGGCGGTAGTCGCCGGGGATGCGGATGTCGTCGCCGGGATCGGGCGTGCCGCGGCCGTCCACGCTGGGTGGAGCGCGGAACCGGGGATCCACGCCTACGAGCGAGTCGAGAAACCTTGGCGCTTCTCTGTAAGCCTCGATGCTCCCTCCCCAGACAATGCTCCTTGTGACCTCAATCGCAACAGGATGAAGATAGAGGTTTACAGTATTGTTCGCGATAGTGCAATGATCGATGCGAGGAACTACCTTGTAAATAGAGAGAGCTATGCCTAACCCATTCTCAACGATCTCGCAATTGAGGAGATCCGGCGCCGGCCCCGTAGCATCGCCGCAATCATAGTAACCGCTGATGGATATATTGTTATGAAAGAGACGACACGCGATGATCCGCGGCCGCGCATCCCCGCGCAAGTAAATTGCGTTAGCGCATTCTCGGAACGAGGAGTCTTCGATGATCGGAGCATCGTCCGTCCCGATCACCACCTCGCCGCGGAGGATGGTCACCTGAGCCAGGCGCGCTTCCGAGCGCAACCCCAGGATCGATCCGCCCTCAAGCACGGTAACATCCTGACCACTGCCTATGATCGAGACCTTCCCCGCCACGTTGAGCATCCCGACATCGTATTGCCCGGGTGCAACGCGAATTTCGAGCTTCGAAGAACGCGGACCGCCATCCACCTCGGCGACGGCGCCGACCTCCGTGCCTCCTGGGCCGTAGGTGAATACCGGCGAGGTCGGCTGCACGGCGTAGCTGTAATGAACCCTCGTCAGCGCCAGATCGAGCGAAAAAAAGGGGTTCGCTTCAGTGCCGTCCCCCGCCTCCTCGTCAGGCGCACCCACGTAAACCGCGCTGCGCCCGCCCCAGCCGATGAAGAGCGGATCCGGTCCGCGGCCCTCAAGAATGGACCCTGTCACCGTTGGTAGATCCCCGATAATCAAACCGCTGAAATCGACCTGCTCGCCAGCGTTCCCCCAGATGACGCTGCTCACGATCCTCGGCGCGCTCGGCGCTCCGCATTCGCGGTCGACGCCGCTCGCGCCGGTGCGCCCGCTGTTGCCGACGATGGTGCAGCGGACGATCCGTGGCGAGGCATTATAAAGCGAGACGCCGGGGCCCAGGTTGTCGGCGATGAAGCATCGCTCGATGCGCGGCGAGCTGCTGTTGACGTAGATCCCGCCGTTGCCGTTAGCGATGATGCGGCAATCGGAGATCACAGGGTTCACCGGGTTGGCACAGTAGCTCTCGCGGCTTCCACAGCCATCGATGGTGATCGCCACGCCTGAACTTCCCTCGATGAGCGTGTGTTCAATCCGGGCGGGGAGGCCGGAAATGGTAATCCCCGCGTCCGAGCCGCGCAGGACGCAGCGGCGCACGATGGCCTCGCCGAGAGGGATCCCGAATTTCCACTCCCCCCAGCTGGTGTCCATGAGCCAGACACCCTTGAGTTCACTATCCTCGACAATTATGGTGGCCCCCGAGGCGCGGAAATTCCCGGATACCTCGCAGCGCCGGACCACGGGGGAACCGCTAAGCCCCTCAAAATAGGCCATCGATACATCCTCGACCGCGCTTCCACCGGCGGCGGCGATCGAAGCGAAGCGCGTTGTATCGGGGCCGCTTCCCTTGAGAATTATTCCGGGGGGCAAAAATCCAGGCCCGTACTCGCCGGGCGCCACCTGAACCGTTCGCGTCCCGACCGGTGTCCGGTCGCAAATGTCAAGCGGCCCGCCGATATTGCCACCGCCCTCAGCCCGACCGATGCAAGGCGATGATGGCGAGAGCTCTAGGAGATAACCTTCCAAGGCCGGTTCGAGCGCCGTGTAGGGCCGCTCCTGGCTGCCGTCGCCGGGCGCCTCGGCCGACGCATCGACGTAGGCCGTGGCGCTTGGCCAACCGCAGAAAATCGGGTTCGCGTTGATGTTGCCGGGGCCTGGCCAGACCGGGGTGCCCTGGATGCATGAGTAGCGAACGGCAGGGCGCGCCGAGGGATCCTTGAGGAGGATGGCGCCGGCGGGATTGTTCCAGACGATCGAGTTTTGGATCACGGGACGCGAGCGAGCATCGCAGATAACCCCGGCGATGCCCTCGACGATCTTGCAGTGATCGAGGAGCGGGGTGGAATCGGGCCCGCAGACAACGCCAAAAGACGTGTAATTGGAGCGTATCGTGCAGCCGGAAAGGATTGGGCTCGACGCGGATCCGACGCTCAGGTTGCCGAGGATGTCGCAGTCGCGAACCTCCGGGGCCTGACCGTACCAAACTGAAACTCCTCCCACCACGGTCAGCGAGGCCAAAGTGACCGCGGTCGGCACTTCGAAAAATCCATTCAGGGTGGTGGATCCACGTCCGGCGCCGCGCAGATCGATGAAACGCGGCAGCGCGGACATTTGACTCGTATCAAATTCGCCCGCCGGCAACCGCACGACGAGCCGCTCCGGCCCTGCGGCAACGCAAGCGGGAAGCGGCGCGCCCATATCGATCCCGCCTCGCCCCTTACCGAGGCAGGGCGAATCCGAAGCGAGGCCAAAACCGTGGCGCGCCCCCAGCGTCGCCATGTCCTCGAGCCGCGCGATGCTGACATCCGCCGTATCCCAGCCGCAGAAACGCGGGGCGGCATTGATGTTCCCCTCCCCGGCCAGCACTGTCTGGGTGTCAAGACAGGAAAAAGCGACCTCCACGCCGGAAGGCGCGGCCCAGACCACCGCGCCGCCGCGGTTGGCCCAGACGATCGAGCTGTCGACGGCGGCGCGGGCGCCCTCGCGCGCTACGATGCCGGGGCCAACGTTTGCCGTAATCGTCACCCGGGCGATCCGCGGCCGCGAGCCCCGCTCACAGAGGATCCCCGCCCCCGCGCTGAGGGCGATGAGCGTCTCGCTGATCTCGGGCGATGAGTCGGAGGAACACAAGATGCCAGCGCCGGGGCTTTGCTCGATATGCAGCCCCCGGATCGAGGCGCGGGCAAAAGGGGCCACGGAGAGGTATCCCGATCGGATCGTCAGGTCCTCGAGGGTCACGCCGTTCCCGATCGAGGCTCCCGAGAGAACGACCGCATCCCTGGCGCTGCCGCGGACCACCACGTCCGTAAGCGGCGCGCTCCGGTTGATAATAAAGCTGCCTGGTTCGAGGACGATCGCGCGCCGGGTGTCCATGCCGCCAGGGCAGAGGCCAATGTCCGCCCCCATGCGCGCGCCGCCGAGACCAGTTGAGATGCATGGGGAATCCTGGCGCAGCCCGTAGTCAAACTCCTCATCGATCGACTCGAGGGCTGCCTGAAGCTGGGTTGAGTCCCTGACCACAACCGATCCGCCGCCGGGGCCGCAAAATAATGGATCGGTGGCAAGGTTCCCTTCCCCCTCCCAGCCGCCCTCGATGCAGCTAAACCGCGCGACCACCGAAACCCGGTCAGCCGCGATCGAGCCGTTCGCGTTCCTCCAGATGATGCAGTTGGTGAGAGTGCCCATCGAGCCCTGTTCAATCCGGAGACCTTCGGCGGTTCCTCCGGCAATGGTGCAGCGCGTCAGCTCCAGTTGAGCGCCGCCCGCGACCACCGCGCCGGGGATCGTAACGTCTTGGCGATTGGCTTGCCCGCGGATGAAGCAGTCCTGAAGACGCGGCTTCCCGCCGCCAGAGCACCGGACGTTTCCCGCGACGTCGACGTTTTCGAGCTCGCCCGAGATCGAGTATCCCGCCAGATCGACGTAGCCTTCAAGGCGAGCGCTGCGAAGCGCCGAGCCCAGGAGTCGCAAGGGTCTATCATCCCATGATGTCTGCGGTGAAATCACAACCTCGGTCTCCTTCCGGCCGCTGCCCAGAAGGTCAATGCTCAAGAGCGTTTGCGGCTTGAGATCATAATGACCTGCTGCAATCCGGACAGAAAGGCGCGGGAAAGCCTGGGCGTTTTCGCAGGTCCCAATGGCAGCGCCCATGTCCGTTCCTCCCTCCCCCTTTCCAAGGCAGGGGGAATTGGAGGCGAGAGAGAACCGGAAGGACTTCCCATCCGTCAGCGCCGAGGCCAGGTCCTTAAAAGGCCGCGCCGAGGAACCATTGCCCCCAGCCGGCACTGATGCATCGACCTGGACCTCGGACGATGGCCACCCGCAAAAGCGCGGCTCGAGATCGAGGTTTCCCGTCCCGGCTTTTCCCCCCTCGATGCACGAGTAGGTCGCCGTGGCCGAATCCGTTGAAGAAAATGCGGCCGCGCCATTCCCCCAGATGATCGAGCTCTTCACTGCCGCGTTCGCTCCAGAGCCCAGCTCAACGCCAGAAGCCTCATTGAAGGCAACGGTGCATCGGTCGAGCTTGAGGGACGAACCGCCCTCAACGAGCACACCGGAATTTGAATTGTGGGAAAGGATGCAGTTTGAAAGGGTCGAATTCCCCGAAACCATCACCCCGTGGGTTGCATTGCGGGCGATCCTCGCGTCGCGGATCTCCAGACTGTCTCCGTGGACACCTCCCAATTCGCCTCCTCCGGTGACGGTGACCCCGGCGAGCTTGGAGCCCCCATCGAGTTGAACGGTGCCGGTGAGAACCGTCCGTTCCCAGCCCGATCCTGTTATGGCCGCCACGCCTTCAAAGGGGAAGTTGCCGGTCGGATAGGTCCCCGGCCCGAGCCGGAGGGCGGCCACCTCCCCAAGGCTTTCACAGGTTCCCAGATCGGCTCCCATGTTCGTGCCTCCCTCGCCGGCGCCGAGACACGGTGAACCGGGGTCGATCGCTGGAGGGTGACCGAGAGCGAAGGCGTGGGCGAGATCCGGGTAGGGATCCTCGGCGGTGCCGGCTCCGGGGCCCGGGGCCGAGGCGTGGATGTGGAGCTCCGCTGAATTCCAGCCGCAAAAGAGCGGATCGGCGTCGAGGTTCCCGGGGCCTTGCGGCTGACCGGCCGGCAAGCCCTCGACGCAGGAGTACGACACCCGATCCCACAGGTTGACCTGCTCGCTGGCCCCAGATCGCCACGCGATCCCTGTTTGCAAGTTGCCCCACATGTCCGAGTTACCCCAGATGATGGAATTCGATAGGCTCGAGGTTGGGTCCGGGGAGATCAAGACCACCGCCCCGCCCGGCCAGCCGTTGCCGAACCGGTTCCCGGTCACGGTCGAGCGGTCCAGGATGAGTCTCGTGCTTTCGCCGTAGACGGCGCTGCCGTTATTAGCGGAGTTATGGGTCATGGCCGTGTTCGCGAGGCTCACGGTCGAGTGGTCTGAAAAAATACCGCCCCCCCAGCTCTCCGCCCGGTTGCCGCTCAAGCGGCAGCCTTCGAGCGTCACGGCCGAGCGGTACTGGATGAGGAAACCCGCGCCAAGATTGGCCGCGTTCCCGAGAACGCTACAGCCGGCGAACCGCGGCGACGCGCCGTCCATCGCCAGGCCGCCCCCCTCCTCCGCCTGGTTGCTGTCGATGTTACTGTTCTCGAAGAGCGCTGCCACCCCCTAGCCCAGGTAAACGCCGCCGCCGGTATTGGCCTGGTTTCGCGAGATCGCCGTGCGCCGGAAGATCGGCGCGGAAAAGGTGTCGATATAGACTCCTCCGCCCACTTCCGCCTCGTTGCCGGAGATGGCGCAGTCCTCGATGAGGGGGCTCGCCCCCTCGGCAATGAAGAGGGCGCCGCCGGCAGCGGCTCGGTTGCCGGCGAGCCTGAGGTTTCTCAGGGTCGGAGAAGCGCCCACGCACCAGATGGCCCCGCCGCGGCGCGGGCACGGCGCGCAACGGCCGGTGCCGCGCCCGCCCGCGAGCGTGAAGCCCTCCAGCGCGCTCGACTCCCGCTCGCCGTTCTCGAAGACGGCGAGACTCGCGCGCATCGGGTCGCCCGAGAGCATGAGCTTCGTGACCGCAGGGCCACTGGCGGATTTGACCGCGATCGCCTTGCCTGAGAAGTCGAGCGGCGAGGCAAGCGCGTACTCGCCCGGCCCGACGAGCACTGTGTCGCCGTCCTGAGCCGCGGCCACGGCGCTCGCGAGGTCGGGATAGTCGCCCTTTCCGTCCGCGGCGACGCGGATAGTCGCGGCGGATGCCCGATTCGAGGCAAAGAAGAAGATCGCCAGGAGGATTGCGCGTCGCATGAGAGGCCTCCTCAACGGATGAATTCCCGCGTCCAGGCTGGGCGGTGCTCGCCGCCCGCCTCGAGCTCCTCCTTCCACTCCTCGTCGGTGAGGCGCGTTAGCCCTTCGACCGCGAACTCGTGGTAGGAGAAGACCGGCCCGGCGTAGGAGCGGAGGCCGCAGTCGTTCTTCACCGAGATGAGCATCAGGTTCGGGTAGCCGGTGCCGACATGGAGGACCTGGATGGGCGGGGGCCATAGCTTGGTATGGACATCGGCGATGGTCGGCTCGAAGCCTTCGCCGATGTCGATCGGCACCTGGAAGATGATGCTCGGATACCAGCCGTCGAAGCCGAATGGCAGGTTGCGGTTAATCGGGCCGCCGGCCCCCCATCCGCAGCCCCCCATTTTTGAAAGCAACTTCTGGATGAACTCGGTCTGCTCCGCGGTCAGGTCCGTCCCCTCCAGCTCCGCCCGCGCGATGCCGGCGAGCTGGCTCGTGACCTGTTCGAGATTGCTAAAATACCCATCAACTCCAGTCGCCGCGAAGGCATCCCGCGCCCTCCGCGCGAAGGCGGCGAGCGTGTCGTAGAACTCGGGATAGGGGTCGACCCAGCCGTCGGGGTAGTAACAGCCGTCGGGACCGTAGGAGGGCTTGGCGTAGAGGATGAAATCCCGGCGGAGCTGCGCCCAGCTCCCGAGCTGGGCGTGAAGCATGCGCCGGTCCCAGGTCTCGGTCCGCATGACCGGCGGGTAGCGGGAGCCGGTGGTGTCGGCCGAGAGCGCCCTCAACGAGGACAGCCAGACGTTATAGAGGTTGTCGCCCCAGAACTCGGGCGGGTAATACGAGACCAGGTGATCGAGCGCGGCGAGGTTCGCCTGGTAGCCCCATTGCCGCAGCTCCCCTTCCAGGAGGGGGAGCGCGGCGCGGTTCCCAAGGACGAACCAGGCGTCGAGGGGGGAGGGGAGCGGCCGGCCGCTTGGCACGCGATCCCAGACCACGTTCGTGAAGACGAGGCTGTCGACGATAAAGCGCTGGCCCAGGACGTGGAAGGCCGGGGGGATGGGGGTGAAGCCCTCGAGGCTCGTCGGGTTCCACTTGATGACCTGGCTGTTTATCTGTTGTTTACCGATCCCCGCGCCCAGCGCCGCGTCGCGGAAGCCGAGAAAGCGCTCCCGGTCGTAGAGATCCGACAGGACAAAGCCCCCTCGGTCCATGAAGTCCCGGAGCCCCGGCGGGTTGAGCGAATCCGAGAAGCCCGCCAGGGCGTGGATCGAGTCATCGAGCCTCTTCCAGGGCTCGCTCGCGCCGGTGTCCTCGAGGAGCTGAGCGAGGAGCGCCGCCACCGCGGCGTGGCGCCTCGATCCCGCGAACGAAAGCCCGGTTCGCTGCACCCACTGCATGGAGCGGAAGTAGCGTTTTAACGCCTCCGAGCGGGTGTAGTGCCCGCGCGGGCGGAACTGGCTGAAGTCGACCTTCTCCACACAACCGAAGAGCGCAACCTTTGCCATCGTCTCGGCCGCGACGACCGCCAGGAGATCCCCGCCCGCGAATCCTCCCCCTCGAAGGTCCTCCAGCGCGAGGAGCGCTACCGGCGCTTCGAGAAGGCCATCGCGAGCTTGAGCCCCGACTACCGCGAGGTCTTGCGCCTGGTCCGGCTCGAGGGCCTTTCGGTCACCGAGGTCGCGAAGCAACTCAACCGATCGCCCCACGCCGTCTCACAACTGCTGCTCCGGGCCCTCAAGAAGCTGCGCCAGTCGTTCAAAAGGACCGGCAGCCTGCGCTTACAAAAGCCCGGCGAGGAATCGGGCGACAGGGAGGACTCCAGCGATGGCTGAGATGGGTTCCCAAACTACCTCCGGTGGCGATCGGGACGCCCGCCTGGCGGAACTCTTCACCCACTATGTCGACCGCCTGTGCGCCGGGGAGAAGCTGTCGCGGGAGGAGATCCGCCGAGCCCACCCCGACCTCGCCGCCGAGCTGATCACGGAGCTCGAGACCCTGCGCGGCCTCGGCCTGGAGGACGAGGCGGAGCACGGCGGCCAGCCGGTGGGCGGGCAGATCGGCGGGTACCGCATCATCTCTCAGATCGGCCGCGGCGGCATGGGCGTGGTCTACAAGGCCCGGGATCAGGCCATGGGCCGCGAGGTGGCCCTGAAGGTGCTCCCTCCCGAGTCGCTTGGCGACGCCAAGGCTCTTGCCCGCTTCGTCAAGGAAGCGCGCATCGCCGGGAAGCTCAACCACCCCGCCATCGTCTCCGTTTACGGCATGGGGATCGAGAACGGCACGCCCTGGTTCGCCATGGAGTACGGCGTCCAATCCAGGGGATTCTGTAAACCCGCGCGATCTGCGGAGCTCCCGATTTCACTCCGGACTCCCCTTGGTAGTACGGCGTCCACAAACACCTTGAGATCCGCGAGGTTATCGAAATCGATGGTGAACTACCAGGAGGAATACGGCGTCCACGTGCGCCCTCCTGGAAGTCGTCTCCTTCACACGCGCGCATTGGACTTGAAGTTGGAGCAGAGATCAACGGGGGCGTGGAGTTGAGGTTCGGATCTCCGCGGGTGAGGCGTTACTCAATGGTAGCTTTGTGATATTCGGCAAGCGTCCACTTTTGGTACTGAAGACGTCTTTGGGTACTGAGAGCTTCCACGGTGCAACACGTGTTTCACGGACGCCGGAGACTCGGATCAGAAACCGGCGGTTTTCGCGGGTTTCTCGGTTCAGGAAGGCGTTTGGAGAGGGAGGATGGGAGGAAAGGTCAAGCTGGAGGGATTGACGCTGGGTTAACGAGAACCTCAACAACAGCAGCAACTTGCCATTTCAACTCCCTGTACACTGCATTCCGCTGCTCTCAAGTGCATAAAGAAGATCCACTCCAAGAAATTCACCAAGAAGGGAACGTACTTCTTGCTGGAAAGCATACGGCCCCTGCTTTCCCGGTTGGCTCCTTTATCCACAGCCTTCCCAGTTGACAGGCTGCACACATCGCTACTTGGCGAGAAACAGCGTTGCCTGTCGTGTTCCTCGCTTATTGAGAATCTCATCGCATGAAACTCACATGAAACTCGGTTCTGTCGGTTCCCATCTCCCTCGGGAATCGGTGGCCGGCTTCGCCCGCAATGGCTGGCCGGAATCGTCCGGAACGCGCATTGAGCCCTTTTCAACGTGCTCGGTCTACCTCATCCTCTGAATTCCGGGTCCTCCGGGAGCCGCCCAGGCTCCATCCACGCGCGACGTCTAACGCCGGCTCTTAGTTTCTGCGTGTCCTCCCGAAAGATCACAACGCCGATACGTGGATCTTCGCCTACGAGCCCGATCAACGCCCTGAACGCTTCCAGGAACTCCACATAGTACTCGGAAGTGGGGAATCTCCTCTCCCCTTCCCTCACATCCGCGGCGTAAACTTGTTTGAGCGCTTCGAAGACTTGGCTCACATCATCCGTCGAAAGATGATCGAGTCTGAGGGATCTGGAATCTAGTGCCTGATTCAGCGTCTCGGCCAGCCGGCCCTGATTTGTAGGCAGCAGCATCCGGACACGCTCCACGATATCAAGGAAGGTTCTGGATGAACTGTGCCATGACAAATCATCATTGATAGTTACATCGCCAGACATACCGACTACTCCATGATAACGATTCTTGCCTTATCAGCAGCAGGTAGCTTATCAATGAAGGATCTCACTTGCGCTACCTGTCGACGAGTAAAGGTACTAATATCCACCACCACTTTGACTGTACTGTCCAAGAGCTTATCAGAAATGCGTCTCGTGAAGTGAGTGTATTCGAAATACTTAGGATTCATACCTCCCGTGAAGCTATACTTTACGCGTCCAGCGACAAAGTCGTCTCCTGCGTGCGTTCCTCTGGATAACTGTATTCCCGTCTTGCTCTCAAATCTGAAAGCCTGTACGGCTTCCCGCCAGTTGTGCTTGCCGCCTCGGCCTGGGTCCCAGGCAAGTTGACGGAACCGGTCGGTCAGGCGCTTAGCAGCCTCTCGGGTGAGCCGAGTGCGCACCCCAGCGTTGGCCAGGTTACGGCCCCCCATAGCTATGATCGAGACCCAGAACAGATTAACTTCGCCAGCGGCACGGAGGCCGGATTCGACCACATCGGAGAAATGCTGGCGGGCCTCGTCGTCCCGCCTCCAGAACTCTTGGATAATCGGATCATTCGGGTTACGCAGGTACTTCGAAACGCGCTGACCAGGCGTCAGCCTTCCCCAGTTCTGTTCCCAGTACTCCAATGCACGCTCTCGCGACTCAAAAGCGATCTCCTTCTGTTCGAGCTCGATCAACTCGTCGTTCTTGCGGCTAAACTCGCGGTAGAACGTCTGCCAGGCCGCGTCCCGGCCTTGGTGCTTCCAGAAGAACTTCCGCTCTGAACCGCTCCCGGTCATGTACACGGGGAGTTCCCCCATCGGAACGGTCTTGAGTTGCTCCTTATACCACTCGATTTCCTCCTGGGTCAGAGGAGTGGCGTCTTCCTGTAGTGGAGACCCGCAAAGTGAGGCAAGGCTGTTGTCATTAGAAACGCCGAAGGAAGAAAGGTTCTGGATCTCAGAGGCCCGTGATTGAAGTTCCTGTATCCAAGCTATAGCCTCCTTGAGCGCGTCTGCGAAAATGTCAGGCCCGAAGGACGTATCCCTGTAACCATCGATAATCCGCCGTACCTGCTGCAGACGAGCCTTCTGCGTGACTGCAGACCCACCTTCAATGGCGAGCGCGATCTCTCCTATCTTCAGAGCGCTCTTGCAGAGGAGTTTCTGTAGGGCCAACCCAAACCCTGTCGCGCCCCCAGCTGAAGGTGGCCCGAGCGTTGTGGCACCGTACAGGCCATCCACCATTCGTGGGTAGGTCTCACCCGTTCTGGTATTAACTTCCAGCCAGACCTGTGCTTCGCCATAGAAATCGAACGCCTTCCAGGGAGGTATCAGGGCGACCAGATCACCGTCATGCTTGATCGCTTCCGTGATGATGTGCTTGCTCCTTTCAGAAAGATCAAGTTTAGAGAGCTTCACCTCCAGATTCGAGCGGTCAACCGTTTCCCAGCGATCAGGTACTGGTTGGAGTTTGAGATTCAGTGGAAGAGCATCCTTCTGACGGAAGTCGCGAGAAACGTTAACCGGTAGATATCCGTCTGCCTCGACTGAGATGGTGAATACACCGAACGGCTCGGTGATAATGGGCAACATAAACCGTCCATCTGATGGCCAGGATTTATCGCCAGTCCAACTCTTCTGGGTCGCGTTGCTCGTCACAGTAACGGTCGCACCAGCAATCCCCCGGGCAGAATAAGCGTCAGTCACCTGTCCAGGTATAACAGATTGAACTTGCTCTTCCCCGTATAAGCAAAGAGGTAGGCGTGGATCGTCGAGGATTTCCCACTTGTTGATCACGTGAGTCTGTGTTTGATCGTACCGATCGGGAAAATCCGCAACATCCTCGGGTTTAGCGGGGTTGTTCTTCTCGAAATCGCCGGCGAGAACGAGGACGAAAACCTCCAGCGGCTCGTTGTTTACTACGATTCTCCGGGGCTCGCGAGAAACCGTCCACAATCTCAACGGGTCGGTAACTGTCCTATTGTGTTCGAGGTAACGAACCACCGTGGAGCCTGTGGTCTTAAGCTCTTGGAAACACTTGCGGCTGAACATACCAATCGTAGGGTCCGCGTCGTCCTCGCGGTACCATGCAGTAACCAGCTTCGCTTTCTCGAGTGCCTCCTTGCGTATCTCCACGCTCCCATCCGAGGGAGGCTCATTCCACTTCTTCTCCAACTCGTCGTAGTAGTCTATGAATTCAACTACGACCCCGGTTTCACGAAAGCTGTACTGCCGCTCGAATTCAAGTTTTCCGTCGAAAAAAGTAAAGACGCGCGCACTGTCGTACCAGCGTTCTGACCTAGGGGGGGAATACGCCAGGGTGAATGGGTAGTCTGGAGACACTTTTGCAGCGACAATCACTGCGGCATCAGCTCGTACCGCCGCGCCCTCCAAGTCTCCAGTAATTGACGAGGCAAAAAGCGACCGGATATCATCTGCCGACTCTGGAATAGCCGTAGCAACCGCGGTGCTTGGAATAGCCACTATGCCCGATTCCTTTTTCTCAAAGCGAACAGAGAAAGCAGGCTCTGCTTCGGAGCTAAGCGTTACCGCAGCCCCTTCAGGCTCCTCGTCCAGCAGCCTAGTCAGGGCAGCAGTGAAAACTGTTAAACGCTCCGGCGGAGTTCTATTGGTTTGGCTGATTCTATTGGCCAAGAGGTCTGCCGCCGAGGTTGCAGCTTGTCCTGTCACCCGCCCAAGAGGGAGGGACTCGATAGAGGCATCGTAGAGTGATCGTAGGGTCATGAAGGCTAATCGAAGACTGTCGTCGGCTTCCACAGTGATGTCGTTCTTGCGCAAGTCTAAGGAAAGACTCCGCCCGGCTTCCGCGTGGGGAACCTGCTCGTCGGAGACGATGGTCACCCTCGGTGACAGAAAACGGGCTTGAACGCCCTTTACCTTACTCATCCATCTCGTGTTCTCATCCGAGAGACAGAGAAACGTGTAGGCCACCAAATGAGCGACGGCGTCCGCCTGGTTGTCAAAGGCCGGCGCCGCTTTCTCTTCACGCTCGAGAACCCAGCGAGGTACCCAACCAGAGGTGACTGTAATCGTGTAGCGATTGCTCGGATGAAAACGAGAGGGGAAGGTGTCTTCGAAATCCTTTGTAAAAAGCTCCCGGCGCACCTCGCCGAGATTCTGGCCAGGGCCTCGGGCCCGGAAGAGCACCTCTTGACCAACGGCGCTTCCGGCGTCGACCTTGGAGACGAGACTGCTCCCGGGTCCTTGGATGACGGCAACGGTCGCGTCTCCGTGTCTTCGATAGAGGATGCGGAGATTCCGTCCAGCCAAATCAGCGATCCGAAACTCTATGGTTTCCTTCTCGACCTCGTCTTCTGGTTGTCGTGTTATTAGCACCAGCTCAATCGTGTGGTACAGTTCTTCAGGGATGGCCGATATCAGCTGAGCCGCGGGGTCCTCTGGGAGAGCGGGGCCGAGGTACCGAAAGCTGCTACCGGTGACTCTAGCCTCGACGCCAAGCGCCTCGCCCTTGACCAGGCGGCTCTCCACACCAGGGCACTTGTCAAGCAATCCCTTGAGGAGCAAGACTCGATCAGCAACGTTCCCTGCCCCTGCCCAAAGAGAACCGACCGGCCCGTGGAGCACTCCCTCGTATTTCTCGGGAGCGACCTCGCCTCTCACGAAGGAGGCGATACGGTCGACGTTGAAACCAAGTTCTTTCGCCTTCTCGCCAAGATAGTCAGCCGGCTCCGCCGTCGGCCGGCCAGGCGCCTCGGCCGCGGGCTTGGCTGGGCGGATGACGGGGGGTTTTTCGCGAGGAGGCTGCGTAAGCCACCACCAAACCGCCGCCGCGAGCAAACCGAGTGCGAGTCCGCCCAGGCTTAGCCGAAAAGTTCGAGCCTTCATAGTGTATCCTCCTTGCCCATCATGACTTCTTTCTTGTTTCCGGGTTCCTTCGGCACACTTAATTCTCAAAGCATAGCGACTCACAAGCGGGGTCACTCATCCGCCGTATTCCTTAGACGTCCTTAGGCTCTCATTTTGGACTGTCCAAAGTGCTGAATTCTTAAGACCAAGTATCATTTGGTCTTACAGATAGAAACCGTGCCTCTCCAGCGCTGAATTCCGACCTTGATGGTCCCTCCGCCACTCGCATCCAGGGTCATGGTCACGACGACCCTGGGCAACGAAGGCAGCGTGGTCACGAGCGGCGAGTCTTTTCTGGCCCACGCGACCGCAGCTCAGGTCGACCCGGTGACCTCCACCGGCGCCGGCGATACTCACGCCACCACCGCCAGTCTCAGTGCCCTCACGGGAGCCTCCGACCGCCTTAACTGCCTCCGTGGAAACATAGATGCGGCTCGACTGGTCGCTGGCAAGCCCTTGGCGGCATCGCTGGCGGAGCTTGACGACGAGATCGCCACGCACCCGGAGATGGTCGTGACGGTGATCCCGATCTGATCTCCAGCAACGGTCACGACGAGCAAGGAACGCCCGGCCGGACGGTCGGGCGTTTTCTTTATTGGTGGACCTTCGCTGCTTGCGACTTCTGGAACTCGTCCAGTTTTGGTGCCAAAGACGTTTTTAGTATCGCGGCGGCTCGCTCAGATGAAACACATGTTTCACGCCTGGAACTACCGCTTCCGCCTTTTCTGCGCTTCCGGTGCCCGCTTCAGCACGATCCCCGACTCGTCTCCATGGTGGAAGCAAAACATCCCCTTCAGTTCGTCGCCCTCGAGGACCAGCCAGCCACGCCCTTGGGCTGGGTCCATCTCATCCTGGCCACTCCAGGAGAACTCCACGCTGGGCTTTCCCTCCCTTTCGACGATCCGGTAGTCGATCTCGACCTCGCCTTGGACGTAGCCGAACTGGAAGGAGCCGGTGTTCCTGGGCCCAAACTCGAAGAATCCGCGGACCTCGGCGTCGATGAACTCCCTGTCCCACAAGGTCATGGACTCGATCAACCAGCGGCCGATGATGCTCAGATTCGGCTTGGACATCGCCATGATTTCACCACCGAGGAGAAGGACAGGCAAGGGAGGTGGGGTCACCACTGGGTGAGCTCCTATGGATCAGAGGCGGGTCCCTCCCCTTTTCCGGTGAAATCCCACCGCTTTCCACCGCAACTGCGCAAGGACGGCCAATCCGCCAGGCTCGACGACGAACTCGATTCCTGCCGGAAGATCTCGCGGAAAACGACGGGGATTTCGAGGTGCTAAAGACGTCTTGAGTATTGCGACGCAGACGAATCCAGATATGGTACAAGTCGCACGGGCCTCGTTCGTTGTAGTTTTAGGTGACCTCAAGGAGTGAGGGTGGAGTCCCCGTAGCGTGGACGACGTCCTCGTCCTCGCACATGATGTGCGCCTTGACGATCCTCGCCATCTGCTCCGCGCTGCTGGTTCGGGTTCGCGGGGGCGGCCCCGGCGCGCGCGTTACGTCGACCAGCCGCGGCTCACCCGCTGTGGGTCAAAAGGCCCTGGACGAGGAGGAAAGGGGACAGCCGGACGTCGGGAAGGCGGATCGCTTGACACGGCGGGCGCGAACGAGTAGAAGATAACTGGGACTACTGGTGGTAGCAGCTACAACTGGTCGTCCTGCGGATCGACCACCATGAGCAAGAGTGCCCGAGCTACGCCGCCCGCTGGAGTGGAGATCCTCACTGCCGAAGAGGTTTCCCGCTGGCTGCGGATTCCGAAGTCGACCCTGTACAAGCTCTGCAATGAGCGACGCGTTCCCGCACGGAAGGTCGGCCGTCACTGGCGTTTTGATCGTGTAACTATCGCGGAATGGCTGAGACGCGGTATGGCGACGCGCGAAGGCCAGTCGTGAGAAGGAGGCCCATGCGAGGAGTACCCGATCGAGCGGGACTCAAAAGCGCCCCGGAAGTCACCAACATGTTGTCAGCGCAGGATCCTTCGGTGAAAGACGAAGGGAGAAGCTTGAGGTTCCACTGCCTTCCGGTCGGTATGGATGTCGGTCCCGTTGAATTCAGAGTTCGTCCCGAGTCACACAAGAAGCACGGTAAGCTCCACGCGATCCCCCACCCCGTGTACGCTTTCGACGGGGGCAATCCTCTGCTATTCCCGTTCGAGACGTGGTCAATGCCGCGGGCGCTCTCGAGCGTGTTCGGGCCGCTCAACGAACTCGTTCATACCTCGGCTACGTGGCGCTTCCTTGCGCCAGTTTCGCTGAAGGAACTACTTCAGGGAATCGCACGCATCCAATCGTCATACCGTATTCGCCAAACTCCACGAGTGCTGGTCTCGTCGTCCACCTACGTGCGGGGCCGACCAGTGCTAGAAACCACCGACGAGCTGCTAATGCTTGCGGATACCGAGCCTTCGTTCCGCCTGAAATCAATTCCTGCTGAGCATGGCAACCTACCCACTGAGCCATCGGCTCCAGGGAACGCGCCTCGTAATGTGGCGCCGGGGACCCTACTCGGTCCCATCGTTCACCGTGCCACAATGCGTATGGATTGGACTGGAGAGAAGTGGCGAGCCAACATCCATTGCGACGAGTACGCGAGACGGTGGGGGCTGCGTGCCGGAGCGGTCGAGGGTTTTGTACCCCTGGAGTACATGATCGGACTCCTCCTAGAAGTATTCGGTCTTGGCTTCTACGACGGAAGCGTCCTTCACGCGAAATTCCTTCGAGCACTTCATCCCGGCGACTGGGTCAGAACAACAGGTCGTGTCCTGGCCGCACTCCTGGCCGATGCCGACCGTCCTGAAGTGCTCGTCGAGTTGCGCGTCGAAAGTCTTTCCGGCGTTCCCGCGGTGACCGCCGTCTGCTTCGTCCCCTATCGTTCGAACAACTCGGATCTGAAATGAACTCGCGCTACCGCCCTATCGCAATCTCTGTCACGCTTCTCGCGGTGGGCATAGGCCTAATCTGGTGGTGGAACTCTCGACCACCCAACACTGGTGGCCGTCCTGGACCCACGATCGTCCGCGCCGCGGTGGCCCCGTTCGCCGCAAACCTCCCCTTCTTCGTACTTCAAGAGCAGAAACTCCTTGATAGCCCGTCCGTTCGTCTGGAGATCGTGACGGCCCGTGACCCAAGCGAGTCCCTGAATCTGGTCCTATCGGGGCACGCCGATGTGGGTGCCTCTGCGTTCACTGGCACATTCGCCGCGCTCTCAAGGCAACCGGATGCTGTCCGGCTCTTCATGCCGATGTACGAGTCGGGTGCTGCACCGACAAGTTACCTGCTGGTTCCTACCGATTCGCCCATCCGCGGCCTCAGGGAACTTTCAGGAAAGCGTGTTGGTACCTATACGGGAGCGACGCAGCTCCTATTTCTGAGACTGGTACTGGACCAGGCGGGAGTGGGCTCTGCGAACGTTACAACGGTCCAAGTTGAACCGAATCTTCAACTCCCTGCTCTGAACGCTGGACAGTACGACGCCCTCTTCACCGTGGACACCTATGCCGCCCTTGCGCTGGCGCGGGGCCAAGCTCGGGCACTTGTCGTAGGCCCGCGCCCGACTTACATCACCGATCCCTTCTGGCTCGGCTCTGCCTTTGTTTCGAAGTCGTGGGCTGACACACACTCGCGAGAGATGGCCGATCTCGTGAATGCTCTGGACGCCGCCATCGCTTGGATTCGCGCGAACCCTGAGCAGTCGAAGCGTCTGTTGCCTAGCCGAACGCCAATACCGGAGGACGTTCTTGGTTCACTCAATCTTCCTCACTGGGTTAGCAGCACAGAAACGGTCGATATGGATTCCGTGCAGCATCTCGCCGACCTACTCAAAGACCACGCGATCCTTAGCGCTCCGCTTAACGTCGCCCCCCACTTTCTGGCGGCCAAGAGGTCTCGCAAATGAACGCGAAAGCTCAAGTCAAGCACGATGCCAGCGAAGGCAGTGCTGCACGAATTCTCCTCAAGGATGTTCGGAAAGCGTTTCCGAACGCTGGCCGTGATGCAGAGTCGGCCGACGAGATCCTTGTCTTGGACGGGATCAACGTCGATGTCGATCAAGGTGAAGTTGTGGCAGTCGTGGGACCCAACGGCTGCGGAAAGACCACGCTCCTGAATCTGATTGCCGGACTTCTCGAGGCTGACGCCGGAGACGTGACGCTGGACGGCAAGCGCAGCGAAAGTGTCTCGGTCGCATACGTGTTCCAAAACTTCCGAGAAACCCTGCTGCCGTGGCGCACGGCCGAAGAAAACGTCGCGCTCCCACTCGAGCTTGCTGGCGCGCGGCGAGTCACGGCGCGTGCCACAGCTCGCGAGTTCTTGAGGAGACATGCGCCCGAAGTCTCACCGCGAGCTTTCCCCTACACACTGAGCGGAGGGCAGCAACAGCTCGTTGCAATTGCTCGGGCAATCGTGTCCCAGGCGCCAGTCGTCCTATTAGATGAACCCTTCAATCAGCTTGATTCTCAGTATCGCTGCCAGGTAAGAGCGCGGTTTCTCGACCTTTGGGCAAGTAAGGCGCAGACAACAATCCTCGTCACCCATGACGTGGAGGATGCGATCCTCTGTAGTCAGCGTCTACTTGTTCTTTCGCGTCGGCCCGCGCGCGTACTCCGAGAGATTCGTGTGCCGCTCACGTGGCCGCGCACTGACAGTGCCGTCCACGACGAACTGTTCTCGGAAGTCGAGCGGACCGTCCTACAGCTGCTGAGGGGGGAACGATCGTGATGAGACGGATTGCAGCGATGACCCCCACTGTGGCCGCAAGCGGGATAATCCTACTGGCGTGGGCCGTGATCTCCTATCCGCAGCTGGTCAACCCATTCTTCGTGCCCACACCTACTGCCGTCTTCGGCTCTCTTTTGGATGTTGTTGGAAGTGCGGCTGGGGTTCGGGATGTTCTCAATACCACGCTTCGTTGGCTCGCAGGTTTCTTCATCGGGGCCGGCATCGGCGTCGGCCTAGGCGTCGCCCTGGGCCTCTCGCGCCGAACGTTTGATGCGCTCGAAGCAATCCTGGATTTCGCACGATCGATTCCGCCCGTTGCGCTCTTGCCCCTGTTCCTCCTCGTATTTGGTATAGGCCATTCTTCGAAGGTTGCGGTCGCCGCTTGGACCGCTGCGCTCCCGACTGTCATCGGTGCTGGATACGCCGTACGCCACGCTAGAGAGACACGGTTGCTACTCGGCCGCGCCCTTCGAGCATCAAGGCTGCAGCTCTACACAATGTTCGTTCTGCCCGAGGCACTGCCGGAGATCCTGAGCACGCTACGCGTGTCTCTCTCCCTTGCACTAATCGCTGCGGTCGCCGCAGAGATGCTCCTAGGCGGTGACACGGGTCTGGGGAAGCGGATTTTCGAGAGCGCCATCATCTACGACACCGCTCAACTCTATGCGGGCATAGTTCTCGTCGGGGGCCTTGGCTTCGTGGCGAACAAGATTGTTGGCCAGCTCGATCGCCGGTTTGTCCATTGGGCTGGTCGCTAGACCTGATATGAGAAGATCTCGCCGAAAGCCGCAACAGCCCCTGACGGAAGCGGCGCTCCACAAGGCGCTCCTGGACGTGTGTAAACGGGCCCGGCAACGTCCCCGGAAGAAATCGCAGTGTCCCTTCGTCGGCGTTCTGGTAGCGGTGCCGAACGGCGAACGCTGGAATATTGTGGCATCGGCGTCTCACAACTACGAGGTGAAGACAAGCGGTCTGTGCTTATGCACCCACGCGGAGGAGACGGCAATCTCCGAATGCCGGAAAGCACTTAGAAAGTGGGCGACCGTTCCCGATGGGCTCACTTTGTTCACGAGCCTTGAACCGTGCACCGAGCGGAGCGGGCACCAAACAAGTTGCTCGGACAGAATCGTTGGCGTAGGGATTGGACGCGTGATCGTCGGGATGTTAGATCCCGACCCAAATATCTACGGTTACGGGGTTCGCCGACTCGAGGAGAACGGCGTGCGCGTCGACTATCTGCCGCGCACAGCGCGAGAGGCCATCGCCAGTGTGGGCGCGAACAGGCGATTCATAGCTCAAAAGGAGGAACGCTTTCGCCTCGATGATTTCGCGAGGACCCTGCCCCGTTATGTCACTGAGCACGATTTTGAGGGGTACCTCCGAACAGCCCATGCACTCTTCCGGATGTACAATGGTGATCGAGTTGTCTGGTGGTTCCCTAGGCTCCCGTCTCTGGCGGAGAAGCACAGATTCCAGGCTTGGTGGGCCCAGGGATTGTTTCCCAACAAGAGCGTCACAAGGGTCGATGTGCTAGTGGCGGAGCAGCACCTCAAACGCGCTGTCATTGATGCGACAAGCCCTAGAGACGCCGGGCCGCCGCTGATCGAAACGGTACTTGAGGAAACGAGGGAGGTGGAGAAGGTCCGCGTGCATACTACGAATCGTCCGCCACACAATCAGTCGCGCTCGTTATTTCTGTTCCTGAGAGATAATCAACTTGAGTACATGCTGGATGCAGCACGCATCCGCGAGTACAGCCATCCCGGCGGCAATAGAATCATCGCATACGTTGTACAGCGCGCTGACGATCTAGAACTGAAGCCAGAGGTAAAGAAAGCGGTCAATCGGATCAGGAGGCTGAAGGGAGAGTCGCTGTACGATGCCATTCGAAGTCGCCGGCCCTGAGCGGCTCCAACTAGTCGACGGCACCTCTTCCGGCAGGCTGCCCAGCCTGATGCGTAGAGGTGCATGAGCTTGTCGTTCTCGATCTGGATCGTCACCTTCCCGAGAGACCGTGGGGAGAGATCTGGATGTGGAGCACGTCCGAGATGATAGGGTCGTGCTGCGCGTGCACCAGCTCGCCCTTGAACTCAACCCGGACGGCGTGGAAGCGCTTTCGCCGTTCCACAGCATTCCTCCGACGATGGCGCCACGCCTTTGCTCTTGGACGTTCTCCTGCCTGACGTACACGGGCGGCTATCCCACCACCTACAGGTCCCCGGATTGGAACTCATCCAGACCGACATTGGCCGGCGCCTCTGGCCAAGTGTCTACTTTTGGTACTGAACACGTCTATAGTACCAGAGCTTGACGATTACTGCTGGCCACCGGCGTGGACTTCGTGGCCGCCCACAACTACTCCTCTTCTCCTTCTCGTTCTACATACAGCCTGCCTCACAGGAGTATACCTGCTTGAGGCTTTAATTCCTTCATGAGAGACTCTCTATGACCGAAGAAGAAGGAGACCTACCCTATCCTACTCTTGATTACTCCTGACCTGGAAGTGTCAGTGGACTGAACCAGGTTTTATAAATATGTGAGTAGCTGTTTGTTAGGTCTGGTATCTCGGTTGAGTTGCTGTTGTGGTGCCACCAGCTCCACTCTCTACCGCTTTCGCGAGTGCCGGCTCTTACGTGTCCGTTTTAGGGGATACCAATCAGTAGTGGCTATTTCTTCGTATCTCCCATTCACCGATTACGTCACCAATTTTTTGAGGAATTTTCTGATTTTGTGAGTGCGTGCCATTGTGGACTTGTGCGCCTGGGCGTTCCATTCTTCCGTAGAGTCGAAATCAGATCGAGAATTGAAGAATTGAAGGAGATTCCGTGGATCAGCGGCGGGTAGGTCGCTCTGGCAAAGGTAACGTGTGCACACAAACCGTGAACCACATGTTTCACCCGACACGCCGGGTAAAGGTAGGTAGCATTCGGCCGTGGTTTATGTGCGTCCCGACGCACGCAATTCGCGGGCTACCTCCGCCTGCGCGCTCAGGTACTGAGCGCTGGGCACCTTGCGTATCCGCAAAAACGCATCTTCCCCTCTCCCAAAGAACGCTGCGTGTTTGTTGAACTCTGCCGAGGCTATGTCTGATATGGTCCTCTCGGCATCTTGGAATACTATCGAAGGCACTTGGTTGCTCTGCTCCCGGTGGTGCTCCACCCATGCACGAACTCTATTGTTCCCGTCTGTCACAATCGTGCGCCCCTCGACGTTCAACACAACGATCGGCGCGAGCCGTTCACCGCGAGCAAGCGAGTCCCGGAAACTCGAGACCCTTTCTTCGGTCACCACTGGTTCTCCGGGCCAAAGGTCTTCAACGGGAATCTCGACTCTCACGCTTTCCTCATCGGTCTGTGCAGCCCTTCCACACTCTCCAGCCGTCGTCGAACTCAGAAGGCGCAAGAACATCGTATCTAGCGGATCGTGGCCGCAGAGTTCACTTAATTCTCTTTCTTCTTCATGCTGGTGCCAGTGGTCCCACAACGTGACGACGTTGCCTTCGAAGTGGACCACGGCCCACATGTGGTAGTAGCCACCATCCTCCAGAGACAAATAGAACGGAAGGTCCGCTTCCATGCTCTGGCGCACGTTCGCCTCGAATTCCCGAGGGGACCCCTCGACAACCACCACGTATTTGTCGCCCTTGTCGTTCACGACCGTGTAGTCGGAAAGCTCCCCAGAAGTGAGGGACAGGGCCGCCGTACGGCAGTTCCTCCAGTCCCGTCCATGAGGAACCGCAGCAATCACCTTTGACTGTGGAAGCTCTATGCAACGTAGCCAAGCGCAGCTTCGAATGCGGTCGCCACGCACCAGTCACGTTTCAGCTGCTTGACCGCTTTAATGCGCTCTGGAGACTTCAGCCTCGGCATCGCGTTTACGTACCTCCGCTGATTACCAGGTCCTTAGAAGTAGCAATGTCCTGCATGGAACTTCCTCCCGAGGGAAGAACTGAATGACTGGATGGGACGGAGCCTGTGGATCTCGAGGATTCCGAGTTGTTTTGAGCGCGGCAGGCTGAGATTGGCAGTCCTGAATACGTCCTCAGTACCAGGAGTTGATGGTTTCCCGGGATGCCCGGTGGTGAAGGAGGCGCCAGCGGACGACACACGTGGTGCGCACGTGCAGGAGAGCAGGAGATTCGGATCAGAAACCGCCGATTTCACCTGGCTTCTCGATCTCTGATGTGTATGGAAGACCGTGGCGCTGGATTCGTCGCTTTCGAGCGGTCTTCGCCTGGGAGGATACTGTGAGCGGGGCAAGCAAGCCGCTGTTCGTCTCCGTTCATTCCCCAGGTCTTGCTCCCTTGCACGTCTGATAGACGCAAATGCGGGGTTCGCCAACAGAACGTCATTTGACCGCCTTCGTGTAGCAGTCGATATGAGTTCTTAGGCAGTTAGTTCTATAACCCCAGCAGCATTTGTACGCCCTGGCGCTTTCTCTTCCTCCGGAAAGGAAGCGAATCACCGGCTGGCCTTCCGAAGCCCCTCTTCGAGTCGCTGTCGTAGCCATTGCAATGAAGGGTGTGGCGTTTCCTGTCGTGTAATAATCCTTCTCAGGATTAGCCTGAACGTATTTATACGCGGTGTCGAAACTCTGGAGAGGATTTGTAGCGCTCCCGGAGTGGGGGCCGATGTTGGGCTTCTTTAATTTCCCATCTTTAGCCATCATCTATTTCCAAAGTGGTGAGCCCCTCTCCTAAGTCCCTAAGCCTTTCTAATCGGTTTTAGGAGATCCTTTTCTTCAGCGAAGGGGCCGGTAATCCGTTTCAAGTATTCTCCTGTGCAGCCGTCCCGCGAACCTCACCTCTCCCGCGAAGTTAACGCTGCTCCCTTATCGCCGCGTTCCCCGCAAGGTTAACCGTCTCCGCTTATCCCCACCGCAATCGCGGGTTTAAGAATCCTTCAACTGCTCCGTTGTCTTGTTCCCTTTTCCAGGGGATCGTTCCCGGGACGATGAGGATGGAGGGAATTGAACGAGACTTCAATGAACGAACGCGACCGAGACGCAGCGGATGACTGGATGAGGGAGCACATGCCGGATCCCGACGAGTACTCCCTCGAGGACAACGAAGAAAGGAGGTACGAGCAGCACTACTTCTTCCTGCGGTACAGCGATAGTGCAACGGTGGTTTATCGAGTCGCCGTCAAGGACGGCAACGTCAAGTCAGTCAAGATGGAGGTCTACAAAGATGAGTACGACGCAGAAAACCCCAAAGAAGAACGGTGGGTCGTCAAACCACAAGGCGGAAGCCGCGGCTCCAAAGAAGGAAGCCGCCGCTCTCGTGCCTGAGAAGAAGGTCAACGGCAAGGCTCACAAGGAGGAGCCGAAGGTCCAGGACGCGATCCAGCAGATGGCCGCAGAGCTCGGACAGCCGGAAAAGAAGCGGAGAGGGCGTGCCCCCAGCGAAGGTGAACCGCTTCGCAGGGTGCTGATCTTCCTTGGCACCAGCGAGATCGACAAACTGAGGGGCGAGGTTGGTGCTCGTGGAATGAGCACCAAGATCCGCGAGATCATCAAGCAGTACTTCGCGAAGTAGCCCCAGAACTCAACGGGGCAGGGTGAAGCCGCAGGGATGCGGCTTTACCTCTGTCCGGAGCAGACTGAAATGACGGAGCCCAAAGGCAACAACCGACGGCTGCAAGCAAGATTCCCCCTCGGCCGCATGGTGATCACCGCCACGGCAAGAGAGAAGCTGACAAACGCCGACGTCTTCACCGCCCTCGGTCGGCACGTGCGTGGAGATTGGGGTGACGTTGATGCTGAGGACTGGGCGGCCAACGAGCGGGCCCTTGAGGAGGAAACCAGGCTTGTATCAGTCTACCGCTCGTCGGGAGGGGTGAAGTTCTACATCATCACCGAGCACGACCGGTCCCTCACGACCATCTTGCTACCGAGTGATTATTGACGCCGTCGCTCCTTGCGACGGTGATCCTCCGATAAGAGCCTATTATGATAGTCGACGGCGCTCCCGCACTTCCGGTAACGTTGTCCCATGAATTTCTTCGCTAAAGAGTGTAGACTTTTAATCGGCACTGGTGCGCAATAGGTAGTCTCGACTCTACTGCTGCACCGGTTTCTCGACCAATGAGCTGCATTCAGAATAACTGCTGCGTCAACGGTCACTTAAGGACCGGAGATTACAGGCATACGGAGAAATCCCATGGAGCCAAGCAAACAGAACCTGCGAATGGGCGGAACAGGAAGTGAGCGAAGGAAATACGAAGCAGGCCAAGTCTTTATTGAAAAGTGTGATATGGTTCCACCCTCTGACTCCTGGCACTCAATAGAGGTCATAATAGAATTTGGACCTGAAGAAGAGGGTTTGTTGATTTTTGAGTTCGCGGTCTTTTGTAGTGGTCAACCGGCTGACTCTGTTGTGGATTGTGAGGTTAATGTCTACAGCGCTGCGGAGCTTGCTGAACGCTTCGCTGATACTAAGCCTGGTGAGGAGGAGGTTTTGAATGTGCTTTGTTCTCCCCCGGCCAGACTGATCCGCGAAGTAATACAATTCCACATTGAGATAGTGCGTTCATACGGCGAGCACAATGGCGGGCTGTGGGTGACACAACAAAGGGAGTATTTACCTGAGCTCGAGAGCTTCTTGAGAAGGTTTGATGAGAGTCAGCTGAATCTGACATGGCTCAAATAGACGACCTGGAAAACTATTTCGTCGACACAAACATAGAAATGCCACGCCAGGGCCTCCTGCACGTTATTTCAGAAATACCTCGCCGGATTCGTCGTCGGTGACCGGCCTTCTCGAGCAGGCGGACAATCGGCGTGATCCGCCGGAAGACCCAGTGGCCCTCTTTCTTTCCGTAGACCCTGTGAGCGACGTAGCCCTCTACACTGTGAATCGGAGGCTCAGGGGCCCCGAGTACGTGGCTCATAGCATCCCCCTTCGGCGCGGCGCCACCGAGATTCCTCATGACCTCGATCGCCACATAGAAAGCGTCCCAGACGAGCAGTGGTTGGCTGATAAGATTAGAGACTGCCGTCCTTGCTGGTCGCCTGAACGGACGTCGAGCCTTGGGAATCCCGAAGACTATATGGTCATTGAGCACCGTCTTATCTTATGCCGATACCAAAGACGTCTTGTGTACCAAAACTTGATGGGTTTCTTCTGCCATTCCAGACGTGCTCCTGCATCTCAAAAAGCGCCGGTTTTTTGGTTCAACTTCCTCTTCTCTTCCACGTCCTGGATGAATCGTCAGGAAGAACGACGATCTCGGTTTATAGAGTGTTGTTACGCCGAAATCGCTGCTGATCTCGACTTCCTCAAGAACATCCAGCTCCTTCCTCAGCCGAGATCGAGCGAACTTCTAACCCCGCAATAATCGCAGACCTCCAGGCAAGGCTATAACTCCGCAGAACCCACGGACCTCTTCCAACGAAGGATATAGAAGAATAACTGGCCAATCTATCATCTTTTGATCTATCCTTCTTGAGTTTTTTTTCATTCTAGGCCCATCCAACTAGAATCTATCTCCTTCCTTTTTTCCTTCTCCCCCTGAAAAAAATATGTTCCGCGCTGATTTACCTGCCGGAGTTTTTTTTAATGAAACTGACAAGAATCTTGGCTGTGAGCCTGCCTTCGCTATACTGACAGCCTGAAGGCCGTGCGCAAGAAAAAAAGCGAGGGAGCTAGACTTGGCTGCCTGCTCCCTCGGGTTGGACTTCGTTTCAATCGAAGTCCTGAAAACAATTCTCTCTATTGTCTACCCGTTTTTGGTGCTCCTGACAAGTGCCTGCCAAGATCGTGGTGGCACTGGGCGTATCTGCCTAATGAAAGGCTGCGGGAAACGCTTCGTCCCACGCCCGCAAGATCGCCTCCGTGCAAAGTACTGTAGCCCAGATTGCCGGCGGTTAGCCAGGAAGTGGAGAACTTGGCTTTCGCGAAAGACTGCGGCCGGTCTTGCCGCTAAGCGTCGCCAGAACCAGCGCTACCGCCAAAAACACCGGAGCTATCCCAGTGAATACCGGAAGCGCAACGGCGAGAGGATTCGTGCCATTGAAAGAGCATCAAAACGCCGCTGTCGGTTACGAAACTCGGACGATTCCGATGTCCATAAAGGGGGGTCCTGTTGCCGGGTTCCCTGCCACCGCCCAGGCTGTTATGTCCTCTTCCTGAGCTTGGTTTCCCTTGTTAAGGTCCGCCTCTATTGTGGGCCATCCTGCAGGGCGCCGATGCGACGCTTCTCCTCCCTCCTGGCACAGTTACGTTATCGCCGGACCGATTCCGGAAACTACCGGCGAAAGCTTTGCCGCTACCCAGCTCGCCCTCCTCCCATCTAAGGAGCTGCATGACTTTGAGGTCATCCCATCTTTATCCCACCGCCCTCATCAGGTTTAACAGCGCTCCAGAAGCAGGATGGTTCTCCAAAGATGGTTCTTGCCCAGAAAGATTGTGGAGAGAAATGCCATGCGTATCAAAAAAGAAGTCCTTGATCCGAAACGTATACGGCGAATTCCCAGTGAAGGTTTCAGTTGGATCGACCGGCGTTTTGTCAGAGAGGGGTTCATCGATCGATTGCCCGGAGATGCCATCCTGCTTTATTTCTTCTTGGTAGCGGTGAGCGACGCTCAGGGGCTCAGCTTCTACGCTGATCCGACCATCAGAAAAACCCTCAAACTTGACGGCCAAGCGCTGACCCAGGCCCGGCAGCGCTTGATCACAGCGGAGCTGATTCTCTTCCGTTACCCGATTTACCAGGTGCTGCAAATTCCTCAGAGAGCCCCCAATCCGAACTCGCCGCCGCGAATCTCTACTCAAACGATCCCCAGGGGAGGAGATTTCCTCTCCCTGAGAGAGATCTTCGATCTCGCCGGCTTCAAGGGGGCTGACGGAGCAAACTCAAAGGCCAAGAAAGACGACTGATGGATCGGAAGCCGGGGAAGCGCCAGCAAGTTTCTCTCACCTTCAAAAACGACCTTTCCTTCGGGCTGTCGCGATATCGCCTCGTTGATCAAAATGGAAAGGAAATCTCGAAGGCCAACGAGTTTCTTGATTCCCTTGCCATCCGGGGCGTCTCCGAGCGGACCAACCGGGCTTACGGATATGGACTCCTCAGCTTTTGGCGCTGGATGCTTCAGGAAAAATTGAAAACTGCCTCCCTTCGAGAATCGGACCTCCTGGATTACATCCGCTTCCAGAACAGTTCCACAACGGACCGGGAGAAACCAAGCCCAAGGACTCTCAACCAACGTCTCTCGATGATTCGTTCCTTCTACAAGTGGACAACAGGGAAAGATTTCCCTTCGAGTGGATCCCTGTCAAGAAATCCCTTCGGACAGTACCACTTCGGACAGGCCTCGGACTTTGGCTACCTCTCTCCCTGTCGCCACAAGCAACCGGCCTTCTACATGAAGGTGCCTCATCGTGTGGTTATGGCCCTCTCGAAGGAGGAGGTGGCAGATTTTATGCGGAGTTTACGCACCTGGAGGGATTTGAGCATGGTTGGCCTGATGTTGCTCTGCGGTCTTCGCTCTCAGGAAGTCACGGGACTTACCATCGAGAATTTCAAGCTTTCTGAGGGACAGATCCGGATCATTGGCAAAGGGAATAAGGAAAGGGTCATTCCTTTGCCGCCGCAGATTGCCTCCCTCTTGGAAACCTACTTGACCGTGGAGAGGCCAAAAACCCCAACCTCACACCTTTTTGTTTGTCTGAAGGGTACTAAACGAGGGCAGGCAATGACCCTTGCCGGAGTACGTTCGCTATTTCGTTACCACCGGAAGCGGTCCGGCGTCACCAAGGCCAATCCTCACCGTTTCCGTCACACCTTTGGGACAGAAATGGTCCGTGCCGGAATTTCATTACCGGTGCTCATGCATCTCATGGGCCACTCGAATATCCACACCACCATGGTCTACGTCGAGGTTTCGCCCAACGAGGTGTTGGAGGAGTATTTCCGAGTGGTCAACAAGCTCCGTAATGAAACCCTCCACCTGCGCCAGACCTCCAATGACCACTAGAAAAATTAGGTTACCAGAGACCGTCTGCCGCTATCTTGAAATCATATCGGTGGCCCGCCGACCAAACACTGTCAGGGTCATCGGCATCTCGATAAAAAATCTGGTTTGCTTCCTCAAGGCACATCATCCAGAGGTCTCCAGCTTTTCCAACCTCAAACGGGCTCATGTTGAAAATTGGCTCCGCCAGCTGGCAAGCGGGAAACCACGTCTCCTCGCTGTGCAGACCCGGCGACTCCACATCTCTCGAGTAAAAACTTTCCTCTATGATATTTTCGCATGGGGATGGAAAGACGCCCCAAAGGGGATCCTCTTTCAGAGGACTGATGTGCCACCACAGCCGAGGTATCTGCCCAAGCCGCTTTCTCCGGAAACCGATCAGGCCATCAAGAACCAACTCATCGCCATGGGCGATTTGGTCTCCTGTGGCCTTCTACTTCTTCGCGCCACGGGAATGCGAATCGGAGAGCTTAGAAACCTGGAACTGGATTGTCTTCAGAAAATCTCCGAAGACCAATGGTCCCTCCATGTCCCCTTGGGCAAGCTTCACAATGAGAGGGTAATCCCACTTGATTCGGAAGCAGCAGAGATATTCGAGAAGATCCGTCGTCTCCGAGGAATGCTCCCTCCCTTGCCAAACCCGGAAACCGGTAAACCGACCCATTTTCTCCTTTATTGGCCAAATTGGCGCCACGGTCGGCCGAGTGCCATGACAATAGGACGAAGGCTTTTCCAAGCTGCAAAGCAGGCTCAGATCACCGAACGGGTCACGCCCCATCGCTTGCGCCATACCTATGCGACTGTGATGCTCCGCGGAGGCATGAGCCTTCAAGCTCTGATGCGGTTACTTGGCCACAGAAGCATGGGGATGACACTCCGTTATGCTGATGTCGCCCAGACTGAAATTCGTCGCCAGTTCATGAAAACCATGGAATCTCTTGAAGATCAATACGAGATTCCTGAGATTCCACAACTACCAAAGCAACAAAAGCCACCGGTCATCTCATCGGTAAGTCTTCTTGCCCTTCTGAGCGCGATCGCATCTGAGATGGAATCGTTCCGTCGAGATGACAAAAACAAAATCCCCGGCAAGAAACTCCAGCGGCTAATCGAGCGCCTGCGTCGGATTGCCCGCGATTTCGAAGACCTTGATCACTGAAAGAAAAAATGCGCGGAGATTGACCGGTTAAAGAAGAATAACATTCGTAGAGGGCTTGCGGTTTACGCGAGGTTACCGATTTCACGTCCTAACTGCGCGGCGATTGCGGGCGTTCTTCTAACTCCTCACAATCTGCGGGCCCTCGTTTTCCTCCTGCAACACGTGTTTCATTCCTTTCCATGGACCAAAATGGTCCGTTGCCCCCTTGCCGGATTTGAGGGGATGCTTGGGCAGAATGGAAAAGGAGAACACAATGCTGCTGAGCGAAGCGATCACGAGATTCGGGCGCGGGTTGATCGGCCAGGGAGCCAGCAAGAACACGGTAGAGTCCTACAGGCGGCACCTCAAGCTGCTCGTCAAGTTCTTCCCCGAAAAAAACGTCGAAGAGATCGGTCCAACCGACCTCAACGAGTTCCTCTACGCGGTTCGCTTGAAGGAAAACGGCTCCGAGAAAACACCAAGGACGATGAACGCCATCAATACGGCGGTCAAGTCGTTCTTCAAGTCGTTGGCCTTGAAGGAGAACCCGGCCGAGAGGCTTCGGATCAAGAAGGTCCGGATCGAAAGGGACTACATCATCCAAGACGAGGTCCGGAAGCTCCTCGATGGCGTGACCGTAATCAGAGACCGCACGATCATGGCCGTCTTGTGCCTCCTCGGCCTTCGCCGCGAAGAGATCGCAGGGGTAACGGTTGGAGAGATCAAGGGGCCGGCTCTTCGCATCCTTGGAAAGGGCGGAGTAGAGCGAGACATCCCGATCAACGCCTCGGCTCGTGAACACCTCGACAGGTTCCTCCACTGGAAGGAGAAGCATGGCGAGTCGGTGGAACTGAGTGCTCCGCTGTTCGTCAGCAGGAAAGGCAATCCCCTTTCTATGAACGCGATCTACAACCTCGTGAAGAAGTGGACGATCAAGATCCTGGGGAAGGAACTCTATCCGCATGCACTGAGGCACTCGTTCGCCTCGATGCTGGTCGCCAAGAACGTGAACATCGCGACGATCCAGCGGCTCATGGGGCACTCCTCGATCTCTATGACCGAGGTCTACTTGCACATCTCGAACGAGCTGAAGGAAGATGCGGTTTCAAGGCTCGACATTTGAAGGAGGATGAAAGCTATGGAAACGCTTGAGGTTTACTTCTCCGACCTGACGCCAGAGGCCCAGGCTCGCGTGTTGGAGTTCTACCAGGTTGAGTCTGAACTCGACATGAATTGGGACGTATTGCCGTTGGTTACGCTGGAACGAGACGACGAAAGCGAGGGGTGACCATGAAGTACGAACGGCAGCAGATCCGCAATCTCCAAGGTTCAGTCGAGTACACGATCGACGTGAGCGCCGACGGCACTAAGACGGTCCGCAACAAGCATGGCGAGCTGCTCGGCAGGATTGTCCACGGGCAGACGAGGGATAGGCATGGCAACCTGGTGGCCTTGGATGAGAATGTCGGGTTGCTGATGAAGGGCAGTTCGTAAACCGGCTGCACGATTACGCCAGATAGGAGACAAAAAAAGCCCCGGCACGCCGCGTCGAGCGGGTTCCGGGGCTTCGGGGCAGTTGTGGGCTACGGAGTGCCGGAGCCAACGGGAGCCGTCGGACTACTGCCCGACCGCTCGTAGATATCGGTTCTCTCGCATTTCATGGCTCTCCCGCTGACTCTGGCCCATGCGAGCCTACCTGAGCACCCCACCACACGTCAAGGCCCCTTGTGGCCCCTTGTGGCCCCTTGTGGCCGCCGTGGCCGCCCCGCAGCCGTCACCATATTTCTGCTTGACTTCTCAAGCGGTGTTTGATATGGTGAGCGGAATGAGAAACGCACTTGGAATTTATCTCAAGTCGTTGCGGGACTCCAGAAACCTCTCGCTCCGCAACGTGGAGGAGAAGATTGGAATTTCGAACGCCTTCCTAAGCCAGCTCGAATCTGGGAAGGTCAAGCAGCCATCCCCCATGGTGCTCTACAAGCTGGCAGAACTGTACTCCGTCCCGTACGAGGCCCTCATGGAACGAGTCGGATACCCAGTTCCCAAGGGCAGCATGCCTGGCGGGCGGTCCAAACCAGGCGTCTTCCACAGGTTGGGGGAGGTCACCGAGGAAGAAGAGCAGGCCCTGCTCGACTACCTGTCGTTTCTCCGGTCGCAAGCAAGGAGAGGGGAACGGACGAAATGATCTGGTCATTCTCGGCGCATAGGACCTTCCGCAAGTGCCCTCGGCAATGGTTCTTCAAGAAGATCTACGCTCACGCGCGGGCTAAGGACCCGCTCCGGCGCGAGGCGCACCGGCTATCGAAACTCGAAGGAATCCAGGCCTGGCGAGGCAAGCTCGTCGACACGGTCATCAGCGAGACCATCGTCCCGTCCATTTCCAGGAAGCACCCATGCGGACTAGACGAGGCGAAGAAGATCGCCGACCAGCTCTTCGCCCTACAACGCGCCCAGCGGATGGCCCCCGCTGGCCAGGTTGGTTTCTTCGAAGCCGAGTACCACCAGCCTCTCACGGAAAAAATGTTCGATGGCGCTCGCCTGGAGATCCACACGGCCCTGGAGAACTTCTACAGGGCCGAGCCTGTCTGGAAGCTCCTTCAGCAGGCCAAGGCTCTCGTTCGTCAACGCCCTCTGAGCTTCAGGCACGGCACGGTCAGCATCCGGGTCGTACCCGACCTCATCACATTTCAATCCCCGCTCGTGCCTGCCGTTCTCGACTGGAAAGTCAACGCGTACCCCATGCGCGACTACTGGCTCCAGCTCGTCACGGGAGCCATCGGAGTGACCAGGTGCAACCCCCATCGTGACTGGCCCAGCGGCGCCACGCAGCACGAACCCCACGAAGTCCAGCTCCTTGAGGTTCAGCTCCTCACCGGCGACGTCCGCTTCCACACACTCTCCGAGGCTGACGTCCACGACGCGGACGACTTCATCGCCATCTCCGCGAGCGAGATGGAGCTCGCTTGCGGAGGCAGCAATCCGAAGGACTTGCAGCCCGAAGACTTCCCTGTTGCGTCCGACCCGAAGGCATGCCAGACGTGCGCGTTCAAGAAGCTTTGCTGGGGAGCAGAAACATGAGCTACCTGCAGACCAACATCTTCCCGATCACGAACCTCCGCGAGTTGAAGAGCCGATACCGGCTCTATCTCATCCGGGGGCTATCCGCCGACCAAGAGGAGTACGACCCGAACATCCAGACGCTCATCCGAAAGCTCAGCTACGCCATGAGGACACCAGTAGCCATCATCATGCACAGCGGAGAGCCCCACCTGGTCCTCCATGAGGATGCTCCTGAGCCCCCGTCTCCGTACCAGCTCGTCCGAGCAACCGCGATCTTCGAGGCCGCGCACAAGGTTTTCACGCTGGACTATGAGAACCCAACCCAGGAGACCGATGCTCTGCGGGTCCGCTTTCTTCAGTTCGCCATTGAGGGTGCTTTATTCAACAACTGCAACTTCTGGCAACCCAGCGCCGGCAATCCCTTCTTTGAGCGACACCCCGTCCTTGACAAAGAGGGCGTGTGCGTCTACCGAGGGTACGGGGTCCGCGTTGTCCCTATCGAGATCGGGAAGCTTGGCGCTTGCATCGACGTCCAGCATAAGTACGTCTCGAAACATCCGCTCCCAGCGAACCTGAAGCGCGAAGCCTTTCGCAAGCATAAAAACACCGGGTGCATCTACCGATACGGCAATAGGTGGTACGAGATTAAGCTCCACGACCATACCGGTTTGAGCGTCACTGAACAGATGATCTCCAGCGGCTCGGCCAATCCCATCCCGCTCTTCCAGTACATCATGGACAATGTGCCCAAGCCACTCCCGCGTGAAGTGATCGACCTCCCACCGACTAGCCCTGCGCTGAAGTACTTGACGGGCCGTGATGACGTCCGATACGCGGCCGCGGCGCTCTGCTATCCAGTTTTCGACACGAGTGACGCCCGCATCAAACGCACACACCGGGACACCATCCTCCCGCCAGCCGTCCGTCACCAGCACATTTACACTTTCGTCCAGAACCACCTCAGCACAATCCGGTTCAAGGACATGACAGTTCGCATCTCGCCCACGCCAGCCACCACGCCAAAGCGGGTCTTCCTCCCGCCCGACCTCGCCTTTGGCAACGGTACTGTCTACTCCGTCCGTGGCACGCCCGGAACGACCTACGTCAGCCTCGAACAGCTCGGTCAGACCCGCATCAACGCACTCTTCGACCGAAAGATTGGTCCCCATGCGACCAAGCCACTCGACCGGCAGTACGTTATCCTTCCTAAGTCCATATGGGATAGCCATGGGCCAGCGTTTCTCAATGATCTCAAACGCGTGATGAATGCGCTTTACTCACAAGAGTTACCCTACGACCCCGTCCCGATTATCTACAACGACCTCGGGCCGAAGACCTACGTCGTCCAGGGCCGCGCGATTCTCGCCGCGGTAGAGGCCGCGCCTCGCGAGCCAGGCTATGGTGTGGCGATGATTCATGAGACGGTGGACCGGCGGAACCGCGAGCACGACCAGCTTGCTGCCATGGTGATGCGGAAGCTCCGCGACCGCGGCGTGTTCGTCTCCGTCATCCACACCACAGTCAGCAAGGAGTGCTACCACCTCCCCCCGAATGCCCCGGCGGGAAAGGACTACGAGCCCCTGGACAATAAGCAGGGTAAGCTGAATGGCTACTTACGCAATGTGGCCATCACGAAAGTCCTTCTCACGAACGAGCGGTGGCCGTTCGTCTTCTCATCCTCGCTCCACGCCGACCTGACCATTGCCATCGACGTACAGCTCAACACGGCCTGCTTCGCCTTCATCGGCAAGAGCGGTCCCGACATCCGCACGGTCCAGAAGACCTCGAACCAGAAGGAACGACTGTCGAAGGCCCATGTCCGCCAGACGATTCTCGAAGTACTCCGCCAAGAAGCTGCCCTGGGTAGGAAGGACATCAGATCCATCGTCGTACAGAGGGACGGCAGACTCTACGCTACAGAAATCGCTGGTATCAAGGATGCCATCACGACGCTCAATGTCGAGGGCGTCCTGCCTGGGGATGCCTCGCTAAACTTCATCGAGATCCCGAAGAGGTCCGCGGCATCGTTCCGGCTCTTCGACATGAGCACGCGTCCAAGCGGGCACGGCGTTGCTAGCAATCCGCAGATCGGCTCCTACTACATTCCCACCACGCGCGACGGATACGTCTGCACTACCGGGCGGGAGTTCTACCATCCGGGAACGTCCAAACCTCTCTACGTGAAATATCTCGAAGGCGCCATGCCGTTCCACGAGATCCTCGAAGACGTCTACGCCCTCACCTGCCTGGCCTGGACTCGTCCGGAGGACTGCACGAGATACCCCATCACGCTGAAGCTCGCGGACATCCGGCTCAGGGAACATGCGGGCGGGTACGACGAGGACGCTCTCGAATACAACAACGAACCAGAAACCGAGGAGGCCGAAGCGAATGAGTGATACTGGACTTTACGGAAGCGTCTACGAACAACTCAGAACATACGCGGATAGCCTAGACCGCGCCCTCATCGGTCTACGCAACCGGAACGACGACGTGGCCCACAAGGCCAGGCTGGCGATCGTGACGCTTCTCCGCGAAATCACAAACAAGAATTCCACCAACCCGGCCACGCGATTCGTTGCAGTCATCCTTAAGCAGGAGCTGCCGGCCGTGTCCGGCCAGGGCCTCTCCTTGTGCGACTCCCTGGCCAATATGCTCGAACAACACCCTCCGAGTGAGACCGAGCTCCAGCAGCTGGAGCAAGTTGCGATAGCCCTCGACAAGGAGTGCTCCAGCACGCTCGCGCGGATCAAAGGGAAGAGATGATCGAAGTTTACCTTGACGCAGCCATCCGCCAAGCTCGGGAGCGCGCCAAACTCCTCAAGAAGAAGATCCCACAGCCTGTGAAGGCGGTTGAACTCGTCGCACTCCAAACGCTATGCGAGGCCCGCATCGACGGAATAATCTCCCAGCTAGACTATCTGCTGACCGATCAGGTCATCCTCGTAAAGGAGCTCATCAAGGAGCGAATCAGGATCTTCCGCCGCACGCGCAGCGACCTTTCCCAGGTTGAAACTACTGCGATTGCCGCCCTGAGCAGGATCCATGACGACGAAATCTTCCTCAACAAGCTCGTCTTCAGAATCCACAAGGAGATCAATTACCCGCTTTCACCACCCACCGTGACCTGCCTCTCCAAGGACTATTTCTCCATCAACACCTCCCTTCACCTCCTCGAGGTGCCCCTAGCCGAGTCCGATTTCCTCCTCCACCTGCCTGACCTCTACCACGAGATCGCCCATCTCCTCATCGCTGCGACGAACAATCCTAAAGTTGAACCTTTCCAACAAGAGCTCGGCAAGTTCCTCTTCTGCGCCTCCCAGCATTTTGAGGCCGAACGAGCTGCGAACATCCGCGCGACCGGTCCCACCGGATACTTCGCCCAGGTTCTCGACCTTCTCGAACGCTACTGGATGCACTGGGCGACCGAACTCTTCTGCGACCTATTCGCCATCTATACGCTTGGCCCGGCTTATGCCTGGGCGCACTTCCATCTCACAGCTGGACACGAAGGGGATCCCTATGATGTGCGGTTTGTGAAGCTCATGTCACACCCGCCCGATGAAGCCCGTATGGAAGTCATGCTATTGGCTCTCAGAATGATTGGATTCCAGAGCCAGGCCGCGGACATCCAGCAACAGTGGGACGCCCTTGTGAAGTCCACTGGTGCTGTCCAGGCACCAATGTACCGAAAGGCCTGTGCCCAACCGCTCCTGCAGCAGGCTGCCATCCACGCGCTCGAAGGCACGAGAAAGATCGGCTGCCGCATTGTGCAAGAGAAGACGACGGACAAGGTCCACGACCTTCTCAACACGGCCTGGAACAAATTCTGGACCTCACCAAACGAGTACCATCAGTGGGAACGCGACTGGATTGCAAAGCTCAAGATCGAAACCAAAGGCGTGTAGCGCCTGTGCTCGTTCGTCCTCGTTTGGCATCCTAAATGTAGATAACCACGCTCGAGGTGCGAATGAGTTTCATTGGAGCCGTTGAACACCGGCCCAACCTTCGGTACGATGCCGTCTGTGATCGTCGCCCTGCGAGAGAACGGCGCCAAGTACCGGTGCAGGGTTGAACCCTGCGTCTCAGACTCCGGGCATCCCGACCACGTCCTGTTCCTCGAGCCGCTGCGTGGCGGGGGACCAATATGGTTTGACAGGAGCAGCGCGCTCGTAGGGGAATTTCTTGTCCTCGAGGCGACCCCCGATGAGATCGCCCAACTGCGTCAGGCCCGCTACTTCTTGCGGGTCGTGAAGCGCAGCACGAGACGCAGACGCAGGAGCTGAGTCTGGTCAGAGGCGAGCTCCTACGAATCGATCCTAATAGACCCGTCGCCGAGATAGGCGCTCTTGAGCTCTTTCCATATGCACTGGATCTCGCGCAACATTGCGGAGCAGGTTGAATGCAGCCCAATAGAACGCTGGGACCGACAAGTTCCATCGTTTGCCATTGCGCTTCAGCGGTGATGGTAGCCATTCAGGTCGATTAACTGAAGACTCCAGCTCCTTGATCTTTTCGTCAGAGAGGGGTCCTTTCCGGATTATGATCCTGGTTGTGTGCGTTCTCCTGTCAAGGCCGAGCTCATGCGCAAGTGGGTTTCTGATGTATTTGTAAAGAAGCTTTGCTCGATCCTTTCTCCTCTCCCCCTTCTCCCATGGGAAGTAATTTTCAAGGAGACTTTTGAATCTTGGGCCTGAATCAGGGTTACCAGCTGGCCTGTAAAGTACCTCGGATATTCCGCTGATCAGATTGCAGATCGCTGCAGCGGCGGCAAAGTTGCAACCTCCACTCAGGCCCTGATCCAGAATAGGCAGCCGCAACATGGTTCGAAGATCCTCGAATTGCATATCGAGGTGCTTGGCGACAGACCGGTGAACGCTACGATAACGCAAAAGATCAGGAATTTCCGAGGGTCGCATCTCTTCACCACGTTCCAGAAAGAATCGAGGGTCTTATTTAACTCAGCAGCAACTCCTTCGCCCGCTCGATCAGGAAGATACTCTCCGCCTCGTTGACGACGTCCCGGGGCTCGAGCTCGGCATCCTCGAAGTCGTCAAATGGCCAGTCCTTATCTTGCTCGGCAGACCTCTCATGAAGTAGAGCGTCGAGGAACTCGGAGATCTCGTGCGGCTCGAAGATCTCTTTGACCCCGGCGACGAAGTTCGGCACCTCTGTGGCGAACTCAGGCCTTCGGTCGCTCTCCTGGAGGACGTTTAGGAACTTCTCACCTATCAGGTACCGGATCGCGTCCTCCTTGCCGTAGCGGTCCCTGATCCCCTCAGTTGCCTCGCATTGCTCGATCCAGATCTTGTGAAACTCGTGTTTGTTCATTGATCCACCGATCGATGTAATCCTCGAGGATCCTCGACTTGTCGTCGTCGCCTAACGTGACAATGCCCTTCCTGCGGACGTGTGCTCGAAGCTCCTTCGCTGGGATCTCAGCTACCAGCAGATCGTCGAACCTCCCCCAGACGATGAACCGCTTCGGCCCCTTCCCGTCGAGCGAGTACAGCTCTTCAGTCACGCGAACACGCTTCGCCGTTTCCAGATCCATGACGTCTTCGAGAACGTCAAGGACCAGCACGCTACCACGCGTTCCACGTGCGAACTTGAGAGCCAGATATGGGCAGTCGCTGAAGTCCGTTCCGGACAATCGCCCTTGCTGGCGCTTCCCAACTTCCCCGGGTCGATACTTCTTGCTGAGACCTCGGTAGAGCCGCATCCCGTTAATTCGCTTCATGTCGTCATGTCGGCTTCTTCTCATCTTCCTACGACGTCTGCTCAAGCACCTCGACGACCTCCGCAATCACCCGAAACTCATCGTCGGGGACGTTCTTCAGAACTATCGGTTCGAATTCTGGATTCTCCGGGTCCAGTCGAATCTCGGTGTGCCGCCAGCTCCCGGTCCCGTCCCCCTCCTTCTCCCTCCTGTATCGCTTGACGGTGTAGCTCCCGCCCGTCTCGGGATCGTGGATGTCGCGGTGCTGGACAAGGACGATGCGTCCCTGTCGGCTCCCCTCCACGGGGCTCTGGAAGAGGCACCACCCACCATCTGGAATGCGCGGTTCCATTGATCGCCCCACTACTTGGGCGACAAACAGGCCCTCGGCCAAGGGCCGGTTCGTGTTCGGAACCACCCAGCCGTCCGGCTCCACCTGCTGGGCATCGCGGAAGGTGCCAGCGGCGGCTTTGAGGGTGAACAGGGGGACGCAGGTGCGGAACTTGTCCTCCTCTCTTGGCGACGCCCGGCGGAATGGCTCTGCGCGCGAGGCCTCGATCGCGTCCTTGGGCGCCGCTTGGTCGAGTGCCTCCTTGGCGAGCTGCTTTGCGGCGACCTCCTGGAACTCCTTCCTCGTGAGCCGCAGCGGAGCTTCTTCGTCATACGTCACTGCGAAGATGGTGTCCGAGAGCCACTTCTTGAAGCTCGGATTGTCGCTGAACTGCTTGAAGAGTTCCGTATGATCGGCGAGCAGCTCTATGACGACCTTTTGCAGAGCACGATCGTGCTCCAAGCGCGCCGCCGCCTTGTCGGAGTTCTTCATCGCGTTCTGGTAGGCCTTGTCAGCCGACACCCTACCAGGGATCTCCTCGGAGATGACGTGGCGAATCCGGTCCGCGTCTTTCCAATCGATGTTCCCGAACTGGTCGTTGAACGCCTTGATGATGTTGCTCAGCCGATCCACTTCCGGCTCGGGCTTTCGGCCGCCGCCGCTCGTGGGTATAGGGCCGACTTCGGCTTCCTGGTCTGGCAATGCGATCTTCAGGGCTTCCTTCACCTCGACGCGGTAGCTGTCCATGTCGATAGCCTCGAGAATGCCCTTGGACAGATCCTCTTCCCTGGGAGCCGGCAGCTTGGGGATGAGGAAGTTTAAGAAAATCGACAGCTTCTCCCACTCGGCGTTCGTGTAGGGCAGAACCGACGCCAGAAACTGGTACGTCCGCACGAAGGCCTTTGCCTTGCCCTTGAAGTCGACCTGACCGTCCTCGTCCAGCTCGCTGTTGTAGACGGCCACACAGCCGTCAAGGATTGGGTCCAACTTGTCCCGATCCGAGCCGCCGAGGAACAGCTGGACAAAGCTCTCGACCTGTGACCTCGCGTACACCTGGTATCCGTCGAGAGTTGCCTTGAGGTCGTGGAGCTTGTTCGGGTCCGTCTCCTCGCTGAGGATCGTCGTGCGGTAGTAGTCCGCGAAGCCCCTTGTGATCGTGTCGACGTCGTTCATGAAGTCGAGCACGAACGTGTCGGTCTTCTGCGGGTGCGCTCGGTTCAGCCGCGACAGCGTCTGCACTGCCTTGATGCCTGCGAGCTGCTTATCGACATACATCGTGTGGAGAAGGGGTTCGTCGTATCCCGTCTGGAACTTGTCAGCAACGATCAAGAAGCGATACGGGTCCTGCTGGAACTTCTTCTCGATCTGGCTGCTGGGGAAACGGTTCAGGGACGCTTCGGTGACACTCTGGCCACCGTACTCGTGCTCGCCGGAGAACGCGACGATGGCCCTGCAGGGGCTCTTCCTCTCGTTCAGGTACGCCACGAACGCATGGAAGTACTGAATGGCCCGCTGGATGCCACTGCAGATCACCATCGCCCGCGCTTGGCCGCCGAGCTTCCTCCGGGCAACCACCTGGTCGTGGAAGTGATCAATCATGATCTCGGCCTTCTGCCGAATCGCGTGGTCGTGCGACTCGACGTACCGCCGCAACTTCTTATTCGCCTTCTTCGTGTCGAACTCGGGATCGTCCTCCACGGTCTTCATCAGCCGGTAGTAGCTGCCCACCGGTGTATAATGCCTGAGTACGTCCAAGATGAAGCCTTCCTGGATAGCCTGCTTCATCGTGTAGCTGTGGAACGGCCGGTGCTTGACCTTGTCCCCCTCAGGCATCGGCTCGCCGAAGATCTCCAGGGTCTTGTTCTTCGGCGTGGCGGTGAAGGCGAAGTAGCTGGCGTTGGCCAGCATCTTCCTCGCCTGCATAATCCGGTTGATCTGGTCCTCGATGGTGTCCTCGTCGTCCTCTCCGCCCTGCTCCGACAACGCGATGTTCATCTTGGCCGAGGTCCGTCCGCCCTGGCTGGAATGAGCCTCGTCGATGATGATGGCGAACTTTCGGCCCCGGTGCTCATCGCCGATCTCGTCCAGGATGAAAGGGAACTTCTGGACCGTCGAGATGATGATCTTCTTACCGCTCTTCAGGAATTGCCGGAGATCGCCGCTGTGCTCGGCGTGCCCGACCGTGGCCGACACCTGGGCGAACTGCTTGATCGTGTCCTTGATCTGCTTGTCCAGCACCCGCCGGTCCGTAACGACGATCACCGAGTCGAATAGAGCCGCACCACCGGACTCGAGGCCAATGAGCTGGTGTGCCAGCCAGGCGATTGAGTTGCTCTTGCCGCTCCCCGCTGAGTGCTCGATCAGATATCGCTTGCCGACCCCTGTTGTATTCGCGTCCGCCAGGAGCTTCCGCACGACGTCGAGCTGGTGGTAACGCGGGAAGATCTGCCTTTGCTTCCTGCGGCCCTTGTCGTCGGCCTCCTCGACAACCTGGGCGTAGTTCTCCACGATGTCCGTCAAGCTCGCCTTACTGAGCGTGCGCTTCCAGAGGTAATCCGTCTTGATTCCGCCGGGATTCAGCGGGTTGCCGGCGCCGTCGTTACAGCCCTTGTTGAAGGGCAAGAACCACGAGTCCTTGCCCTTCAGGTGCGTGCACATTCTCACTTCCTGCTCGTCTACCGCGAAGTGCACAATGCACCGGCCGAACTGGAAGAGCAGCTCCTTCGGGTCACGGTCCCGCTTGTATTGTTGGACGGCATCCTCGACGGTCTGCTTCGTCAGCCGGTTCTTGAGCTCGAAGGTCGCTACCGGCAAACCGTTGATGAATATGCCGAGGTCCAGCGCGAGCTGTGTTTCGTCCTTGCTGTAGCGCAGTTGCCGGGTAACGCTGAAAATGTTGGCGGCGAAGCGTTCTTCAGCCTTCACGTTGCCGGGGGTCGGCGTCCCGTAGAACAGGTCCACGCTCAAGGGCCCGTGCTTGAGGCCGTGGCGAAGAGCGTCGATGACACCGCGCTTGGCGATCTCGCCCTGAAGCCGGTGCAGGAACTGCGTCCGCTTGGGACCTTCCTCGGCCAGCTGCAGCGCTTCAGCGGTCTTCGGCTGCGTTGCTGCCAGGAACGCCGTCAGCTTGGCAATGTCAACCGCGTGGTCACGGTCGAAATCTTCGCTCTGGCCCTGCGCATATCCCGCCTCCGTCACCAGAGACTCGACGATCAGCGCCTCGAGCCCTTTCTCGCTGGTGTCAGTCGTCGGCATCGGCTGTCTCCTCGACGAGTGCTGCCTCCTCGTCTCCGAGCGTCTCGTCGTCGATGCCTTCGTCCGCCTCGATGGACTCGCGATCCTCGGGCTCGGTCTCCACGCCCTCGATGGTCGACGCCAGGTGCCGCACGTCCACCTTGCCCGTCACCACGTCGGCAATCAATCGCGTGCGGTACTCGTGGATCAGTTCGATCTCCCGTTTCGCTTTGTCGATGGCCGACTGCAGAGTCGCCGTTTGTTCGCCGATTCGGTCGAGGAGTGTCCTCTGCTCATCGTGTGTCCGGGGATACACAACGGCTATGTTGCCGATGAAGGTCCAATCCGCGCGTGGCATCTTCGCGCCAAAGGTCGAGCTGTTAATCAAGTCGATGAGCTGCTTCGACCGTAGTTTCTGTTCCAGGAACTCAGGGAGAACGCCCGATTCGATCACCCTGAGAACCAGAAACTCGCCAACGCAAACTCCGGGCACCTGCGGTCTCGCCACCTTGGCGAGGTAAGGCCGGAGCTTTCCGAACAAGACGTCGTTGGGCCGAAACCGCTTCACCTGACTTTCGAAGGCAACTTCCCCTTTCGGGAGCGTGATTCGGCCCGTCCAGCTTTCGACATGCTCGAGGGCAACGTAGATCTCATCCGGCAGGCTGGAGCCCGTTTGCTCGTTCACATTCCTGACGAGGAACTTGAGCCGTCGCTGTTTCCAATGCGCAGGCACGTCGCCGAGCCAGTCGATGCCCGAGGGCTCGAGCCGGACGCTGGAGTCGAGGCCACGGGTTATGGCCCGGTTGATGATGGCCTGCTTCTGCTCGTTCAACACCTCGACCAGGCGGCGCCGGTTGCGGATGAGGCGCCTGACCATCGCCCCGTTGACGTCGAGAAAGTCGCCGATGGCCTTCTGCTCTTCCACCGGCGGCATCCACACCTCAAGCTGCCGCCACCGCGATGTCGGAAGGCGCTTCGTGCCGTGCCCCGCCTCATCGATCATCTCGGAGAGGGCATCCTTTGAGGCTTCCAGCGCATACATGAGGTAACGAGGATGCACATCTTCGTGAGGCAGTAAGGCCTTCATGTCCTGATTGATAGTGACCGGTACGCGCGTTACCGCGATCGGGATTCGCCGCGCGAGAATCATTCCACGAACGACCAGTAGAACGGCGCCTGACTGCAACAAAGCAATGTTCGACTCGTGCAGGGCTGCCTCTGTAAGGTGGTCGCGCGAATTTTCGATATCTGAGGATTTCATGTCCTTGGGGCTGACCCACGGGATTTGCCCTCCCCAGAAATCGAGGCGCTTCATGCTCGGGGTTCCACCGCCAATGATGCGCCCGCAGTGCCGCACGCGCCGCACGTCCCAGTGCGCTGGGATCGCGCCGAGCCAGGGCAAACCGGAGTCCCGGTACTCAGGATAGGGACGAAAGTCGTGATCGCCACTCTCAGCCATTGAGCACCTTCTCAATGAGCTGCTTGATCCTCGAGGAGTCGATGCTCCCGTTGGCCTCGTCGCGGGTGACGATCAGTGTGCCCCTGGGTCCCCCACCCTCCTCGTGGGGCAAAATGCCTTTCGACCTGTACCAGGCCAGTTTATCTCCCCAATGACGGCGGTAGGTGGGCACGTGCAGCATACCGCAGTGCTCCCAGTAGAAGTTCCGCCCCGACTCCGCGTCTTCGATCGTGAAGTCGGGATACTTGGTCACCCCGTCGATGGTCAGAGGCTGCTCGTAGCTGTACTCGACTTTGCGGGCCAGCTCGTTGGCGATGATCACCTCCGACTTCGACCGCACCATTTCCTCGCGGTTCGTTCGATGGATCAGGTTCTCCTCGAAGATGCGGCCGTCGACACTGATGGGGGACGGCGGCACGAAGAGATTGGTCAAACGCCGGGCGGTCTCCGACCGATCGTCCGTGGAAAACTTGCGCAGCTCGCCGCGCGACCCTTGATGCAGGATCACGACTCGATTCTGCTGCCGGGTCAGCGCCGTGTAGACGAGCTCGCGCGAGAGTAGCCGGCACGGACTGGGCAGGACCAGGAAGACGGTGCCGAACTCGCTGCCCTGTGACTTGTGCACCGTCAGCGCATACGCGAGCTCCAAGGCCGGGCTGCCCTCCTCGGCGAAGTCGCGCCCGGTGAAGTCATACTTGAAGCGCGGCTGCGAGGAGAATTCCACCTCGAGCTTCCAGCGGAGGTCAGGCAGGCCCTTCTTCCAGAAGAAACCGATCGCAATGCCGATCTCGCCGTTGGCGATGTACGGGTTGTCCTTGGCGGGATACACCTTCCGATGGCGATACCACGGAAGGTTCGGGTCGGTGTTGTCTAGGTTAATGACCTTGTCGCCGTAGACGATTTCTTCCGGCCCCATCGGCTTGGAGTATTTCCGGTTCCGCTCCTTCCGTGAGGAGTCGATCATCTGCTGCCGGAACCGTTTGTGGATGAGGCGATTCAGGTCGGGTACGCCATGAGGACCGGCCCGCACCGGGGAGAGGATCTGCCAGCCTTCGGCCCTTTCCGCGGCCCCGAAGTTGAAGAACCGCATCCCGTTCCAGTCGGTGCCGCCTAGCGTTGCATCGAAGCCGGGAATGTCGTCCGGGCCGCTGAGCTTCAGCTCTTCCACGAGCACGTCGATGAGCCGGGACCGGAGTTCATCAGCGGAATCCCACTGAACGAACCGGACGTGATTGCTCTTGCCGGTGCGGACGACCTTGTCGAGCACGTCATCCTCGCCGGGGGCGATGGGCGCACCGCTGAACCACTCGGCGAGCTGAAGGTCTTCGCGGTCCTCGCCCAACTGCCTCATACGGATAGTCAGCTCCGCGTATCCTGGGCCGACGCGAGGGAAGCGTTCGGTGATGCCGTCGGGGGCCAGGCGCTTCACGATGTCCACGAAAGGCCTTCCCGGCCCGATTGGCGGCAACTGGCGCGGGTCACCGATCAGAATGAGGCGATGCACCCCCTTGAGCGCCTGGATAAGCGCCGCCAGCATCTCCTCGGTGAGCATCGATGCTTCGTCGATTATGACCGTTCGGGCTCCGACCTCCACCGCCTTGTCGGAAAGCTGATACCGCCCTGTCGATCTGTCGTAGCGATGGGGACTGAGGAACTGGGCGATCGTGTAGCCCTTAAGGCTGAGGTGGCTGGTCGATTGCTCCATACGCACGCGGGCCTTGCCGGTGGGCGCGAGCAACAGGACGTCGTCCTTGGAGATCTTCGGATGGGAACAGAGCACGGAAAGCAGCGTCGTCTTCCCAGTTCCCGCTGGGCCGATGAGGACCGAAAGGCGGGACTCGGCAAGCTCCTTGAGCGCGGCCGTCTTTTCTTCCCTGGCCTTCTCCTCTAGTTCACCCCCGCCGCGGGACTCCGCTGCTGCGAGATGATCATCAAGGAGCTTCCGCCAGTCGGTCTCGAGGATATGCCGCGAGCCCTGAACCCGCTTGGTGATCGCCGTGCGGATCGTCTCGCCCATTTCTGCAAGGCGCCCAAGTTGAAGCCCCGGGGCCCCGTTGGCCAGCGGAACTTCTACAACCACACCCTCGAAGTCGTCCTTGGCCACGTCCATCAGATCCGCGTCCACCTCGCACGACGGCTGGAGGGCGAGGCCGCGAATGCCGAGCACCACTTGGTCCTGCGGGAGCAGCGTGCTACCGTTCGCCGCGGCGTCCTCCAGCACTTTGACAGACAGCGCGCGAACGCGTCGTGCGTCCGTTCCGGCGTCCAGTGCTGTAGGTTCCGGCAGTGGATGCTTCTTAAGGATGACCTCGTCCGGGAACACGCCGCGGTCAACGGTCCAGACGCTGACGGGATCGACCCGCAGCCGCGTAACTTCGTAGAGCAGGTAGGGGTTGGTGAGAATACCTCCGTCGCTGGCGTCGATCCCCGCCTTGGCACGCTCCTCCTGGACATACAGGCAGGTTGCCTGCTCCCGGCTGACCTCGAATCGGCTGATCAGTTTGAGAAGACTGCGGCGCTCGTCGGGTAGGCGGCTCCATTTGGCGCAGAGTGTCCTACCGACCCCCTCGGCCAGATGAGCCGGCAGGTACTTCTTGGGGTCCGCGAAGACCTGATCGAGCAATGGCCAGGGGTCGCCGTTGTCTCCCACCTTCTCGGCGATGACGCAGGCGACGAAGGTTCCCAGCTCAAGGCCGAAGGCGGAGAGCGCTGCGCCAAGTCCCGGGCATGGGCCACGTACTTTCCAGAGTTCGCCGAGGCGATGGTCGAGCCATTCGAGACACCTGTCCCACGGTCCTGGAAGAACCTTCTTGGCCTTTCGCAGCGACCCGGCGCAGGCCAAGAGACAGGCAATGGCTCCGTCATGCGTGACGAGCTGTGAAACGTGCGAGAACTCCAAAAGACGGTCGTCCGGCGCGAACGCCGCGATTTCAGCCGGGTCGTATTCGGGGTCCTCGGCCGCCTTCTTCAAGGCATCGTGATAAGGAAAGATGAATCCGTCCTTGAAATCGGGGCGGATCGAGTGCTGCACCATGCGCTCCCACAACACGGAGCGCAACTTACCCTTCAGGTCCTTGGTGATGTAGTTGTACTCGATGCAGGGCGCAACGTGCTGAACGCGACCGGCACCGATCAGTATGCGGCTCGCTCCGTAGTCCTCGACGAACGGCACCTTCTTCGCGTAGAAGAAGCACAACGACTGCTCGGGACGAAGGTGGCCCGCGAAGCAGTCGAGCAGCGCTCGCTGGTTCTGATGATCCTGAATCCAGTCGTTCTCGAAGCCCAGGTCGGGTTCGCGATCGGCCTGCACGTCGACTGCATGCTGCTCACCCAGCCTCGCCATCTCCTCGACCAACATCCAAGCGAACGGGACAGCCGCTGCCGAATACGGCGGGTGCCGTAGCGGGGTTGGGGCGAAGTGTCCGTGGGCGCAGTCCGGCCCGCGGTTGTAAGGGTGGTTCGCAATCCGTGTGTACTCGAACGGAGCCATGAACCCGACCCGTTCAACCACGCAGCACGGCCACCTCTCTCGCGGTAGCTCTTCAAGGGACCGACCGGCAACCGCTTCTTCGGCAGCGTCGTCACGATTCTGCCCGATGCGCTTCAGCTTCAAACAGGCGCCATTCAAACCCGGATTCGCGCAGACCCGGCCGTCCCACCCCGTGTCGTGCCAGGGAACACGAATCGACAGGTGTCGCAACGGATAGTTCATGTCGCGATCGTCCCCACAATTTGATCGAGCAGCCCCTCAGCCTCCGCCTGGAGGGCTTCAAGGTCGGCCCGGATCTCAACCAGCGAGCGGAGCGGCTTCGTCTTGTAGAAATGCCGGGTGAACGAGATCTCGTAGCCCATCTGGATCTTCGAGTGGTCTACCCAGGCATCAGGTACGTGGGGAAGGACCTCGCGCTCGAAGAACGTTTTGATGCCGCCTTCCTCTAGTAGCGGCACCTGCTCAGTGTCGCGGAGGTCAGGATCCGGCTCGTACTCTATCCCGTGCTTTGTCCTCTTCTTGATGACCGGCTGGGCAGCCTCGTCCTTGGCGGTGAATGCGGCGTAAATAGCCTTGAGGTCAGGAGTCTGGAGCTTCACGCCATTCTCGCTGAGTGCCGAAGTGAATCTCTGCTGGACTTCGTTGAAGTCCATGTGTGGCGTTGGACCCCCTGCAATGGCCATAAGCAGCTCCGCAGGCCCGTGCAGCTTCTTGTCAGCGGTCTTCTTGAAAGCCGCAAGCTTCTCCGGCGTGACGTGGGTGACGAGTCGGAGTGGCCGTTCGACGGTGATCTTACAGTAGCCGAAGGTCTCGTTCGGAAAGACCTTCGACCGCTCGGTCTGTTCGAAGGTAAGAAACAACTCGACGATCTGCTGGATTTGCTGCTTCGAGAACTCGCAGTTCTTCTTGCCGAGGTTCTTGCGGAGCGGCTGGAAGATGCCGGTGGCGTCTATGAGCTGAATCTTGCCTTTGCGGTGCGCGGGCTTGCGGTTAGTGAGCACCCAGATGTAGGTCGCGATGCTGGTGTTGTAGAACATGTTCAGCGGCAGCGCGATGACGGCTTCGAGCCAGTCGTTCTCGATGATCCACCGACGGATGTTGGACTCGCCCTGACCGGCTTCGCCTGTGAAGAGCGACGATCCGTTGTGTACCTCGGCAATGCGGCTGCCCAAGGGCGTCTTGTGCTTCATCTTCGATAGCTTGTTGACCAGGAACAGGAGCTGTCCGTCACTCGATCGCGTGACGAGGGAGAGTTCCTGGCCCTTGTGGGTCACGGTGAACCGCGGGTCTGCCAGACTGTCCTTCCCGCCCATGCGTTCGAGGTCGGTCTTCCAGCTCTTGCCGTATGGTGGGTTGGAGAGCATGAAGTCGAATTCACGAGCCGGAAAGGCGTCCGCCGAGAGCGTGGAGCCGTACTTCATGTTCTCTGCTTCCTCGCCCTCACCCTTGAGGAGCAGGTCGGCTTTGGTGATAGCGTACGTTTCCGGGTTGATCTCCTGACCGAAGAGATGGATCGAGACTTCCTTGCCATGATCGACGGCAAGACGAGCAAGGGTCTCCTCGGCGACGGTCAGCATGCCGCCGGTCCCGCACGCTCCGTCGTAGACGAGGTACGTGCCCGACTCGATCTGCTCCGCCACAGGTAGGAAGATCAGCTTGGCCATGAGCTTCACCACGTCGCGCGGTGTGAAGTGCTCGCCGGCTTCTTCGTTGTTCTCCTCGTTGAATCGTCGGATAAGCTCCTCAAAGATGGTACCCATGCCGTGGTTGTCGAGGCCGGGCAGCCGGACCTGGCCGTCCTGGTCGAGCACGCGGTTCGGGCTTAGGTTGATCGACGGATCCAGGTACTTCTCAATGAGGCTGCCGAGGATGTCCGCCTCGACCAGCGTGGGAATCTGGTTTCGGAACTTGAACTTGTCAAGAATCTCCTGAACGTTCGGCGAGAACCCGTCGAGATATGCCTCGAAATCCGCCTTGAGCTGCTGCTGCTTTCCACGGGCCTTGAGGTCACGAAGGGTGAATGGCGAGACGTTGTAGAAGGCTTGACCCGAAACCTGACAGAGCGCAGCGTGCTTGTTGGCGATGCCGGCCTGGTCGAGCTGGTCATTCATCTTGAGAACGGCTTGCTTCGTCGCCTCCAGCAAGGCATCAAGCCGTCGGATGACCGTCATGGGAAGGATGACGTCCCGGTACTTGCCGCGGACATAGACATCGCGCAGCACGTCGTCAGCGATTCCCCAGATGAAATTGGCGATCCAGTTGAGTTGGGTTTGGGTCTGCTCCATTGGACTTTTTGCGTTTTCGAGACTCCTAACGGACTTCACTTCCGCTTCCTGGCTCGCTTCTTCGCTCCAGCTCCCGAAAGCACCCACTGGTCGACCTCCGACGCTCTGAACTTCCAGAGCCGCCCGACCTTGTGGGCTGGAAGGCTCTTCCGGACCAGCCACTTGTAGACGGTATCCCGCTTGATCCCGAGGTAGGCGGCGATCTCCTCAACGGAGAGCCACCGATCGTTCAGCGTCTTGTCCATGGCCGGCCCTGCTGATCCACCTCCATTTGGCACCCCGGCATTATGTCCGATAGGTACCGATAAATGCAAGCCCATACAGCCCTTCGAGCGACCCGGCCAATCACCGGCACCCGGCCCTCCCGGTACCCCTCCCCCTGGCGGCCTACCTCTACCATGACCTCCACCGGCTCCTCGGCCCTCCAGGGCAGCCAGGCGCCCCACCGGTTGAAAGTGCTGGTCCAGGAGATGATCTTGACGGACTCACCTATCACGGACGGTCTCGATCAGGACAAGCCTCTCTCCCGAACACCGCCACGGATCCGCCGTGGCGTCGTTGATCCCGACAGGGCCGCCCGCTACTACCCCGACCTCGGCGCCCTCCTTCAAATCTATCGATTGTTGCTACCTCAAGTAGCAACGCGCTGTTTCCAGCGCGTCAAGCGTTTTACAACGATCAAATGGAGAAATTCACAATGACACCAACAGAAGAATTCAAGCACGCCATCGCGAATGGCCTCTCTATTCTTGAACGAGAGAGGAAAGGAATCATTCGGACCGCAGCTTTCCAGCCACTGCAAGACCAACTCCACCTCTCAGCGAGGCGAGGCCTCCGTAAACAGGCGGCAACGCTGACCGAAGTGGACGTTGACGTAATGGAAGACCTGATGAGGCTCCTAAAGAAGGTCGGAAAAGGTACCGCAAACGGCAAGGAGGACTTTGAGACCCGCCTCGGACTAGCCCTTCGCTTATTAGACAAGTTAAAGCCTGCTCCAGACTCCGCAGATATGCTCGTCTGGAACTTAAATGAGATCTACAAAAAGGTAGACTGGATAGTCGCGCAGGAGAAAAAGCGACAGTTGAAGGAAAAGGGAGGTGTAGTATGAAGAAAACCGCCAGCTTTCAGATGGACGCAGAGATGTTGACCACACTGGACGAGGTAGCAAATCAGGAGGCCAAGAACCGTTCCGCACTTCTCAGGGACTTGATCGAGAAGTTCCTGGCGCAGGAACCGCTGACCACCTCTACAGGAACGACCAGCCCCGAGTCCTCTACCGAGGCATAGCCACGGTTCACCAGGTTAAGGCCGGTACAACCGGACTCAACGAAGCAACTGGACTTGAGGCCATATAACCTTGCGTATCCATCTTCACGAAGTCTGATACGAGGACGTGCCATCCTGATACGACCGCTACCCGGCCTGAGATGACGATTCTGGCTATGGCATCCTTCTTAAGGTGCTGCAATTCTCAGGGGTTACATGGAAAGAAGTGCTCAGGAGATGGGTTTGATCAAAACTTCCGTCTATGTGTGGTTTTCAGCCTGGTACCCACTGCCGCCGCTTACCTCCAGAAGACTTGCACGGTTACCTCGGCTCTTGCAACCACAGAATCCCGGCTGTTTTCGTATCACTTATTTAGCGTGATACGATCCGCTGTCTCATTTCCATTAAAAACCGGGTGACAAACGCATATAAATCTATATTTCTACAACTATAACGACTAATTTCTATGGAGTAGTTATGGGAGAACTTAAAGATCGAATTGAAGCTACGAAGACTTGGTGGGACTCACTTACGCCACGGCAACAATGCGATGTTTTCTCGACTCTTTGGTACGACGTCCCTTCACTAACTGTTTTCTCGACAGACATATGTCCGATTTTTAGCCCATAAACATGCACCGAAGTTCTAGAAAACTTCTAGGGCTCGACGGACATTTGTCCGGTCGCCATGCCGAGCTGGTCGAAGCAACCG
>JACQVS010000062.1 GCA_016209605.1 Planctomycetota bacterium | reverse complement strand
CGACGGAGGTTCTGGTAAATTCCGTCCAGAACTTTATCGGAAGGAGCTTTCTTTTTCTTTAGCCCTTTTTTCTAAAGAACTTGCAACTGTTTTTGATAATTATAGGTCCCTGCTAAAAACTCCGGACATTACTGACCAGCAGTCTAATCTTCGAGAAACAAGCCTGTAAATAAAAAAGTGAATCGGAAGGGTCCCATAGAGTTTTGCCGGCGGATCTCCGCGCACTGGAGGCGTTCCAGGAAGATTACCCCGAGTGCCAGGCGGTTCTTCTCCACCGCGGAAAGGAGCTCCGGAAAATTCGGGAGGTCTGGTGCCTTCCATGCGACGATTTTTTGCTGGGATTGCATCCGGCCAGGAAGTCGATCCTGTGAGAATACGACTGGGCAGATGGTATCGATCTTCCTCCGGCAGCGGCGCTTTCTTTCCCCAGCGGCGCCGCGCTGAGCCGGAATTCATTCAAGGCGAAGTTGTCATTGAAAGCCCGCCCCGACCGGCCGGAGGGCAGGCTGCGATCGGGCAATACTTCCAGACGGATCGCCGTGATGCCCAATAGCACCGTGCGGGCGACGATGCTGTAGGTGTCGGGAGATGGATTCTTGCCGCTCGCTATGATCGAGTTGTCCTCGACCTTCTTCAGTGCCGCGGTAGTCGATCTCGCCGAAGTAACCGTCCCCCGCCGCCAGCTCCGGCCGCTCCTTCCGCCGCGGCGACTGCAACGGCGACGGCAAGGTCAGCATTTCCGACGCCATCGGCATCCTCGGCCTCCTCTTCCGCGGCCAGGAAGCCCCGAGCTGCCAGAGCACCTGCGACGCCGACGGCGACCGCGAGCTGAACCTCACCGATGCCATCCGTGTCCTCGGCTTCCTCTTCCTTGCCGGCCAGGCCCCGCCCGCCCCCGGCCCCAACGCCTGCGGCACCGCCCCCGGCAGCGCTTGCGAAACATACGCCTGCGCGCCGTGAGGGGGGAGGGGGAAGCTACCTGGGGAAAACCAAGGTGATCTGGATCTTGGTGATCATCTTCACGGGCATTCTGGGCGCGATCCTGTACTTCGCCATCCAGAGGCCCAAGCGCCTGCCGCCTTGATCCGGATAATTGGCCTCATCCTTCCCTCATGGCCTTGAGGACGCCATTCTAGAGTCATGAGGAGCTTTCCGAGTCGTCCGCACCTCCGGACGGAGGCCGCCTCGTCCCCCAGTCGCTAGTCGAAGCAGCGCCCCTGGAGACCAGGTGGCACCTAGGGGGTTGATCCCTACCCGGGTAAGTGATCGCTCGCCGGCCAGCGGCGAAACTGCGCTAATTTTTGTTGATCAGGCCCAGGGATTTAAAAAAAAGCTTTAAAGCGAATAAATGGGGACTTTAACTTCCCGCTTTAATTTCTTGCGTTTGCGAATGGCCTCTTCGATGTTCTTGAGTATATTTGCAGCGTAGTATCGCGTGCCGCAACCTGAACACACCCCTGTGGGGACGTTTTCAAGAATAATATACTTTCCCTTCACCTTTCTAGTTAAATCTGTCGTCTTTTCCTTGATCGGGCCATCGCAGTATTCACAACGCTCCCCCTCCCAAAATGCTCTTGACGTTTCTCTTTTTCTCATTTTTTTGCCTGAGCTTGCTCAATTAAGGTCTCCACCGATCTCTCAAGCTTCGTGGATATTCTAGTGTCAATCTTAATAACCGCATTTTAAGCTGAACTGGGATCAAATGAGGTCTAGTTTATTAAAAACACAAGCATAAAGGGTGCACATGAAGAAGAACGCCGATCAGCTTTCGAGGCGAACGTTTCTTGAAAAATCCAGCGCCCTCCTCATGTCCGCTGCCTCGCTGGGCGCCGCAACCCTCGCGGCGGAGGATCCGCGGCCCGCCAGGCCGCTCGATCCCGCGCGCAAGGTCCGCCTCGGCGTGGTGGGGGGCGGCTTCGGCGCGAGCTTTCCTTGGCGCGAGCATCCCAATTGCATCGTCCACGCGGTGAGCGACCTGCGGCCGGACCGGCGCGACCACCTCATGAAGACCTACCAGTGCGGCCGCGCCTACGAGTCGCTCGAGCGGCTCCTCCTGGATCCGGAGATCGAGGCTGTGGCCCTCTTCACCGGCGCGCCGGACCACGCGCGCCACGCCATCGCCATCCTGGACGCCGGCAAGCACTGCTTGTGCGCCGTGCCGGCGGCGCTGGACCTCGAGGACTGCCAGGCGCTCGTCGAGGCCAAGCGACGATCCGGCCGCCGCTACATGATGGCCGAGACCAGCTACTACCGCTTCGACGCCATCGCCGCGCGCGACCTCTACCGGGAGGGGAAGTTCGGCGAGATCTTCTACAGCGAGGTCGAGTACTACCATCCTCTCGACGATGCCGAGCGCCGGTATTATTACTATCACGAGGGGAAGCGCACCTGGCGCTACGGCTATCCGCCCATGCTCTATCCGACCCACTCGACCGGCTTCCTGGTCGGCGTCACCCGGGAGCGGCTCGCCGCCGTCTCGTGCCTGGGCTGGGGGAACCCGGAGCTGAAGGAGTACTATCCCGGGAACGCCTACCAGAATCCTTTCAACGCCCAGGTGGCGATCTTTCAGACCGACAAGGGCCACATCTCGCGCTGCAACGTCATCTTCGACGGCACCGAGCACGGCGAGCGGGCGCAGTGGTTCGGGACGAGGCTGAGCTACTTCATGGCCGGCTCCTCCGGGCAGCCGTTCCGCATCGCGGGAAAGGAGGCTCCCGACTGGAAGGAGGCGCCGAGGTTCTGGGAGCGGCTGCCGGAGCCCTTGCGCCGGGACAGCGGCCACGGCGGCTCGCACCCCTTCATCGCCCACGAGTTCATCGCGGCGCTGGTCGAGGACCGCGAGCCGGCGGTCGACCTCTACGAGTCCCTGGCCATGACCGCGCCGGGCATCGCCGCCCACCAGTCGGCCTTGAGGGGGGGCGAGCAGATGAAGGTGCCGAGCTTCGACCCGAAGTCCTGAGATCACCGGAGACGACCTTCTTCTTCCGCCAGACGGCGCGAGCGCTAGCCGCGCGGGTCGAGGAGGATCCGGCCGAGCCGGAGATGCTGCGGAAGAAGGCGGGGCGGCTGCACTGGGGGAGCCCGCGCTAGCTGGGAATCCAGGCCTCCAGGAGTTGCGCAACCGAGTAGCCGACCTTCATCAGCGCTTTGAGGAAGCCCTCGTCCGTGGATCCTGGCGGTCCCCACAATTGCGGAGTCCGCAATTGCGGACTATCGAGGTAGGGGAGGGAGAAAGTCTCCCTCCCCCCTCACGGATCCGGACTTGCAGATTTCCAGCATCCGGCTCTTCGGGCCAT
>JACQVS010000005.1 GCA_016209605.1 Planctomycetota bacterium | reverse complement strand
TGGCCCTGCTCGCCGCTCCCCTCACGGGACGGCTGCAGGAACGCCTCGGTGTGGACCGTCGCCGCGTGCTTCTTGAAGAGCTCGGCGAGGAGCTGCTGCTGCACCTCCATTTGCTTCCGGCGGGTGTAGTCTCGCGCCACCTCCTCGCGCGCCTCCTGGAAGGACGGCTGGCGCGCCGCCGTCTTCTCCTGGACGTAGGCGATGGCGAAGCCTTTTTTCAGGGCGACCGGTTTCGCTATGGCGCTCGAGGGGGCGGCCTCGAGGATGGCGGCCCGCAGGGCCGGTTCGTCGCCGAAGACCGGAATCGGCTCGCCGTCGACCACGGGGGCGCTGAGAAGGCCGCCGCCCTGGCGGGTGCTTTCCTCGACCGAGCCCTCCTTGGCGGCCTTGATGAAGTCCTCCTCGCTCTTGATGCCGCCCAGGGCCTCCTGCGCCGTTTTTTCATCCGCGAAGACGGCGACGCGCGCCTGCGCCGAGGCCTTCTTCATGTACCGGCTCCCCTCGGCCTGGAAGAAGAGCCGGAGGTCGCCCTCCGAGATCTTGATCTGCTTCGCCATGGCCTCGAGCACCACCTGCTGGGCGATGAGGTTTTCCCGCACGTTGTCGATCTCCTCCTGCACGGCGCTCGATCTGTCCAGCTCCCGCTCCATGCCCTCGCGATAGAGCACCTTGCGGGCGACCAGCTCCTGGAGCATCTTGAGCCGCCGCTGCGGGGCCTGGAACTCCTTGAGGATGCCGGCGCGGTAGTTTTCGCGGTCCTGGGGATCGAGCCCCGGCAGCGCCGCCAGCTGGCGGTCCACTTCCTTGGCGATCAGCGCCTCGAGGTCGGAGGCGGTGATGGGTTCGACGCCGATCCGCGCCACCACCTTGCCGGCCGCCTGCTCGCCCGGGCCAACGGGCGAGCCGGGCTGGCGCCCCGGCGAGGCGCGGTCGGCGAGCTCGTAGGCCAGCTCGTTGTGCCTGCCGAGCTTCTCGAGGCACTCCTTCACCTGCCGGTCAATGTGAGCTTGCGTCTCGGCATCCACTTGCAGGGACTCGGCCTGGTAGTAGCGCACGATGGCCTCCTCGTACCGGCCGGCCTTGAAGAGCAGGTTGCCGAGGGTGACCAGCGTCTTCTTGCGCTCGTCGGCCTTTTCCGGCCCCAGGGCCTGCAGGTGCTCCTCGATCACCTTGGCGGCGGCGGAGGGGAGGTTGATGCGCTGCAGGCGCGCCGCCAGGTCCTTGGCGGGGACGCCGAGGACCAGAACCTTGGCCGGCGCGGTCGAGGAGCTTTCTGCCGCCGGCTCCCCCTTCCTGCCCGATTGCCCCAGCGAATAAATCTGCAAGGCGAGGACAACCCCCAACAGAGCTCCGAGAACGAGCGTGGGCCAGCCGCTGCGCCGGCGCTCCGTTTTCAGCCCCCACGCATCGCGGGACGGCAGCTCCAGTTTGGGCTGGATCTTGTTCGTTTCACCGTTCATCGCAATCTCCGTTCACGCATTTTGAAAAAACGCAGGATGGCATCGACGTACCGGCTGTCGGTCTCGATTTCCACCTGGTCGGCATCGATGCTCTGAAAAAGCTGCTTGAGCCGGCTCCTCGACTCGGCGTTGATCTTCTCGTAGCTCGAGCGCACGGAGAGGTCGCCGGAGTCGATCACCAGGATCTCGCCGGTCTCCGCGTCCTCGAGCTCCAGAAGGCCCAGGGGCGGCAGGCGGATCTCCCGCGGATCGGCGATGGGCATGGCCACCACGTCGTGCCGGCGCCTGGCCAGCTTGAACGATTTTTCGAAGCTGCTCGTCTCGGCGATGAAATCGCTCAAGAGGAAGACCACGGCGCGCTTCTTCTGAACGCGCAAAAGAAAGTCGAGCGCCTTGCCGATCTCGGTCGAACGCCCCTCCGGCTCGTGCTGCAGGAGCTCGCGAATGAGCCGCAGGACGTGCCGCTTTCCTTTCTTGGGCGGGATGAACTTCTCCACCTCGCCGGTGAAGAGGATCAGGCCGACCTTGTCGTTGTTCTGGATCGCCGAAAGGGCCAGGAGGGCGCAAATTTCCGCCGCCACCTCGCTCTTCAGCTGGGAGGTGGTGCCGAAGCTGCCGGAAGGGCTCTGGTCGACGAGCAGCATCACCGTCAGCTCGCGCTCCTCGACGAAGCGCTTGACGTGCGGCACGCCGGTGCGCGCCGTGACGTTCCAGTCGATGGTGCGGACCTCATCGCCGGGGACGTAAAGCCGCACCTCGTCGAACTCCATGCCCCGCCCCTTGAAAACCGAAGAGTACTCCCCGGCGAGGACATCGTTGACCAGCCGGCTCGCCTTGAGCTGGATGCGCTTGACCTTCTTGATGAGCTCTTTGGTTTCCATGAGCGTAACTTGCTTCTGAGGCGCTTAAGAATTTGAACCGCAAAGACGCAGAGTACGCAAAGGTTGAAGAAAAGAGAAGAATTTGAGATTAAGTGAGTACAATCCTCTGAATGCCATCTTTAAGAACCGGAACATTAAAATTAATCAATAAACCAAGCTGAAGATTGGTGGATTTTAAATACGAAATAATTTGAGCTTTGTGGATATCTGCAAACTCTTCAACAGCTTTTAGTTCAAGAATAAGGCACTTTGCAACTAGAAAGTCCAAAAAGAATTTACCTATTTCATGATTTTTATAGATCAGGGTAATGCTCTTTTGTCTCTCATAGGGAATTCCAGAATGATGCAATTCCACTGCTAAAGCCTCTTCATAAACACTCTCAAGGTATCCTGGACCTAAATATCTATGGACTTCAATAGCACTGCCAATCACTTTGAAGGATAAATCGTCTAAATACTTTTCCAGTTCTCTTGCCATCTCTTCTTTGCGCTCTTTGCGCCTTTGCGGTTCGAACTTCTTCTTATTTCTACGGCACCGGCACGCCGTCGAAGATCATCCTGACCACGTCCTCCGAGCTCAGATCCTCCGCCTCGGCCTCGTAGGTCACGATGACGCGGTGGCGCAGGATGTCCATGCCGATGCTCTTCACGTCCTGCGGCGTCACGTAGGCGCGGCCCTGCAGGAAGGCGTGGGCGCGGGAGCCGATGTTGAGGTAAATGGAGGCGCGGGGCGAAGCGCCGTACTCGATGAGCGGCGCCAGCTTCTCCAGGTGGTATTCCTTCGGCTGGCGCGTCGCGTAAACGATGTCGACGATGTAGTCGAGCACCTTGTCGTCGATGTAGACGCGCTCGAGCAGATCGCGCATGGCGAAGATCTCCTCCGGCCGGATGACCGTCTGCACCCTGGCCGGCGGGCGGCCGGAGAAGCGCTCCATGATCTTCTTCTCCTCGTTGCGCGAGGGGTAGGTGATCTTCACCTTGAGCATGAAGCGGTCGATCTGCGCCTCGGGGAGAGGGTAAGTCCCCTCCTGCTCGATCGGGTTCTGGGTGGCCATGACCAGGAAAGGCTCCTCCAGGGAGAAGGTTTTATCGCCAATGGTCACCTGCTTCTCCTGCATGGCCTCGAGGAGCGCCGACTGCACCTTGGCGGGGGCGCGGTTGATCTCGTCGGCCAGGATGATGTTGGCGAAGATGGGGCCCCTGCGGATGGTGAAGTTCCCTTCCTTGGGATTGTAAATCAAGGTGCCGATCAGATCGGCGGGGAGGAGGTCGGGAGTGAACTGGATGCGCTGGAAGGCGGTATGGATGGCGTCGGAAACCGTCTTGATGGCGGTGGTCTTGGCGAGCCCGGGCACGCCTTCCAGCAGGATGTGCCCGCCGGCTAGGAGCGCGATCAGGATCCGGTCCACCATGGCCTCCTGGCCGACGATGACCTTGTGGACTTCATTCCGCAGGTTCTGCAGGGCGCCGCTTTTCTCGGCGATGAGATCGCGGGTTTTGTTGAGATCTGGCTGCATTGCTCCTCCCGAATTCCAGGTCAAGTGAAGGGAATATCTTCTAAAAAAGGCGAAGTTACATTACACGGATGATCCAGAGGAGCGGAGTTCGCCGAAAAAATGGCGTCCATAGTGCAGTCTTTCGCAAATAATTGTAGGGTTAGAGCGAGAGATTTTGACTACCTGCAAGGCGCGAGGCCGGAGGCGATACGGGACGGAGTATCGCCGAGGGCGAGAAGCGAGCAGTGCGGAGCTTCGAGCGCCCGGAGGAGCCGGCACCGGCCGAAGGCTGGTGGCTCCGAGGGCTGGGGCCGAAGGCGAGCGCGGTAGCGCGAAGACCGGAGGCCGAGCAACACCGCAGGGAGGCAAAAGATCCGTTATAACCCTCCAAGGATTTAAGAAAGACGGAACTTAGCGCCACGGAGCGGACTGCGGCCGGTTCAATAATCAAGGGTCAACTGGTAAATCTCCTCGGAGTCTTTGAAGTTGAGGAGGTTTTCCCGGTTGTCCTTGAGGAAGGAAGTGACCCGCGACAGCACCTGCAGGTACTCTTCCTGATGGGAGTTGGGCCCGACGATCATCACCAGGATGTGCACCGGCTTGTCATCGAGGGACTCGTACTCCAGGCCGCGGCGGTGGATGCCGAGGCCGACGGCGAAATCCTTGATGCCCGGGAGCTTGGCATGGGGAATGGCCAGGCCCAGCCCGAAACCCGTGGACAGGAGCTTTTCCCGGTCGAGGATGGCCTTGTAGATGTCCTCGATGGGGGACAGGCCGGCGGTCTGCGAGATATTTTCAACCATGGCGCGGAGCGCCTCCTCCTTGGTGTGCGATTCCAGCCAGAGGATTCTTTCTTTGGTGAGCAGTCGGGAGAGGGATTTCATAGTCATGTTCTTTGAAACGGAATTCATCCAATAAAACAGTGGCCTCCATCTTACTGTCCAACATACCGGTCGTAAAGTGCCCGGGCCTGGCCGAGATCCTCAATACGTTCGATGATGGCGCGCCCGTCCCCAAACACGGTCAGGGTGGCAGGATGGTCCGCCGGCTTGAACCTCAGCAAGATCCCTTTCCACTCGACCGCTCCCAGGGGCTTCAAGCGGTCCGCCAGGGCCGCCAGGTCGAGGCCGGCCGCGGATTTCGGAGCGCCGGGAAGGACTTGCACCGCGCCGCGCCCGCAGAGCAATACGGCCCCTTCCCCTTCGGCCGGATCGAGGAACTCCAGCTGCCCGAGGCCGCAAGTCCGGCACTCCGGATCGGCGGAGACTTGCGTCGTGGCTGCCGCGAGGTCCCAGAGGCGCAGGCGCACCCAGCGGCCGGCGAGCTCCGGACCCTCCTCCGGACGGGCCAGGCAGTGCAGCGCCAGCGCCGCTTGAAAGCTGGCCGCGGCTCCCGCCGCCGGCCCCAGCACCCCAGCCGTGTCGCAGGTGGCCAGCGCGCCGGCCTGGGGGAGGTCAGGCAGCACGCAGCGCAGGCACGGGCCCCGGCCGGGCACGAAGAGCAGGGCGTGCGCTTCATCGCCGATCGCCCCGCCGTAGACCCAGGGGACCTTTTCCGCCAGGGAAAGCTCGTTCAAGAGGAATCGGGTCGGCAGGTTATCAGAACCATCGAGGTAGATCTCCATCCCCTGGGCGAGGCCGCGGGCGCTGCGGGCGTTGAAGTCCTTGACCACCGGCTCGATGTTCACCTGGGAATTGGCCTGGGCGAGGTGGTTCGCCAGGGCGGCGGCCTTGGGAAGGCCCTGGGCCGCATCCTCCTCGGTGAACTCGACCTGGCGGTGGAGGTTCGACCACTCGACCACATCCCGGTCGACCAGGCGAACGTGCCCGACCCCCGCCCGCACCAGGAAGGTGGCCAGATGGCTTCCCAGGGCTCCGCAGCCGACGATCAAGGCCCGGCGGCCGCGCAGGCGCGCATCCCCTTCGGCGCCCAGCGGCGGAAACAACCTCTGGCGGACGTAGCGGTCGGGGGGCGGCTGGCTTCTACGGTCGGTGCGGTCCATAAATTTGCAATTCCCGGTATTATAGTTGTTCCCGGTTCGATAAACTACCCGGAAACTACATCTATGAAGACCATGGCTGGAGATATTGAGCCGTGAATCAACCAGAAAAAGAGCTGGAGGGCCGCGTCGCCATCGTCACCGGCGGGGCGCGGGGCATCGGCCGCGCCTGCGTGGAGCGCTTCCTTGCCGCCGGCGCACGGCTGGTGGCCATTGCCGATGTGGACCCGGAGGCCGGCCGGCGCTGCGCCGAGGACCTCGACCCGCGGGGCGAGCGCGTCCTGTTCCGCCCGACCGACATCACCCGCCGCCAGGAGGTGCAGGCGCTCGTGAAAGCGGTGATTGAACGCGCCGGAAAAATCGATATTCTCGTCAACAACGCCGGCATTGCGGGGAAGACCGGCGGCATGGAGACCCACTCCGAGGAGGACCTCGACCGCATCTGGGCGGTCAACGTCAAGGGGACCTACTTCGCCTGCCAGGCGGTCCACCCGCACATGTTGGAGCGCCGCTACGGGCGCATCGTCAACATCGCCTCGATCGCCGGCAAGGAAGGGAATCCCGGGCTGGTCCCGTACTCGATGACCAAGGCGGCGGTCATCGGCTTCACCAAGGCTTATGCCAAGGAAGTGGCTCAAAGCGGCATCCTGGTGAACAGCATCGCCCCCGCGGTGATCGAGACCGAGATCCTCAAGCAGGTGACCGACCAGGTGCGCGCCTACATGATCTCCAAGATCCCCATGGGCCGGGTGGGGCGCCCCGAGGAGGTGGCGGAGCTGGTCCTCTTCCTGGCGTCGGAGCGCTGCTCCTTTTCCACCGGCTTTTGCTTCGATCTCTCGGGCGGCCGCGCCACCTATTGATTTTTTCGCCGACAAAATTGGTGCCCGGGGCGTCAAAATCCCTTATGATGACAGGGGTGATGTAAGAATCCTGCTAGCGGAGTGAAAAAATGCCCAGTCCATTCACCCTCATAGTTCAACAGTGGATTGTTTTTCCGCTCTTTCTGAGCCTGGCGGCGACTCCTCCGGCCGTTGGTCTTCCATCGGCTGGGGGGGAAGAAAAGCCTGCGGAGGAGAAAAAATCTCCCGAAGAGAACCGCGAGGCCCGCCGCAGCCTTCTCAAAGCCGTGCAAAGCGATGATCCCAAGAGCATTCAGCATGCGGTGAAGGATCTCATCCGCTCCGGCGGCAAGCGGAACATCGCCATGCTTCTCGAAATCCTGCCGCAGATCCCGGCCACGAAAGATGCGACCTACTGGAGCTTGGTGGAAGGCGCCTGCTCCTTCACCGACGGGGAGGCCCTGGAAGAGCTGGGCGAGTGCATCGTCCGCAACGCCAGGAACGGCTTCGCCCGCGACCTGCTTTACGGCTTGTCGGAAAATCCCTCGAAGAAGGTGGCGCTGGCCCTGGCGCCGGTCCTGCGCAAGGGGCCGGAGGATCTCAAATTCTTCGCCATCCAGAAAATCGGCGAGGTGAGGACGGCGGAGGCGGTCGATGTGCTCATCGAGATCCTCAAGGCCGAGGAGAAGAAGACCGCGAAGCCCGAGGACTCCGATCTGGTGCTCGAGATCGTCGCCGCCCTGCAGCGCCTCACCGGCCAGCCCATGGGCCCCAATTCCATCAACTGGGAAGGCTGGTGGAAGCAGAACCGCGCCGCCGCCAAGCTGCGGAAGCGGGGCGGCGGGGAAGGGGAGGAGAAGTCGACGGGGACGGCCGTCGACACCGTCCACCTTGACCGCAAGCGCAAGCGCGAATTCTTCGGCCTCGAGAAGGCCCCCAAGAAGGGCGTGGTGGTGCTGAGCGCCGAATACGAGAAGCCCATCGAGCGCGACCTCAACAACGACCACATCGAGCGGGTGCTCTCCCGCATGGGAGTTCCCCACGAGGTGGTGAAGCGGAGCGACTTCGAGAAGTACGACTTGAGCAAGACGGGCGCCCTGGTCATCAACTGCGCCCAGTTCCACGAGTTCTGCATCTGTCCCACCTGCAAGCCGAGCGGCAGCCCAACCAACCGCCTTTACCGCTGCAGCGACTGCAACGTCCACAAGACTTTCTCCGCCACCCTCTCGGGCGCCGCGCTCAAGAAGATCAAGAGCTTCGTCAGCCGCGGCGGCTACCTCTTTTGCGAGGACTGGACGGTCAAGGAGGTGCTCGAGCAGCTCTATTCCAAGTACGTCGCCACCGGCGCGGTGCTGCGCAAGGCCGACACCCCCAATGTCGATGTTGTCCCAGGCCGCGGCCGCTCCACCCATCCTTACCTGAAGGGCATTTTCATCCCGCTCGACCGGGATGAAGATGAAGACGAGGGGGAAGGGGAGGATGAAGACGGCGACGAAAAGGGGGAGGGCGGCAAGACCTCGCCGGTGGACGAGAAGGGGAAGCCGGTGAAGAAGAACAAGGATGCGGAGATCGTCAAGCTGAAGTTCCGCTGGACCATCGACGACGAGAGCTGGACGTTTGACCTCAAGGACGCCCAAAGGGTGCTCGTGCTGATGTCGAGCGGCGAGTTGCAGGACAAGACCGGGCAGGGCGTGGTGGCCTTCGCCTTCCGGCCGGGGGGCTCGCCGGAAGGCATCGGCAAGCCCATCAAGAAAGGCCAGCGGCGTCCCGGTGTGGTGCTGCAGGTCCTGAGCCACTTCGGCAAGCAGGGCTCGAGCCGCGACGAGCTGCTCCTCCAGAACCTCCTCCTCAACTTCCTCATCGACGCCAACGTCGAGCGTGAGAAGTGGGCCGGCAAGGAAAAGGAAGGCGAGACCACCAAGAAAGATCCCGAGCCGGACGACGGGGGCGAAATCGGCGGGAGGGATGATGGCGGCGATGGGAAGGGGGGTTAGGGTTGCGAACGATGCCGTCCTGCCGTCCCTCGGTTGCCGGATTTTTTTCCAGGATCTAAACCCGCGTCAATACCCGTGGATCCTTTCTGGCCACATGGAGGAGCTTCAACGCGGCTTTTCCTGGCTGGCGCAATCCCTGTTCCCAGCTCCGCACCGTCGAAGGGGTGACGTTGATATAGCCCGCGAACACGGCTTGAGACATGTTCAGGTTCTTTCTTAGCTGAACGATGTCCCGCGCTTTCAAGGGCTTAGGCGGCGGGGGCAGTTTGGTGACTCGAAGATTCAATTTTTCCCCGCACTCGAACGACGCCGCTTCCTTGAGCGCTTTGGCCAGATCACGGATAAGTTTTTTACTCATTGCAATACCTCAGGTCTTCTCAATTTCTTGAACCAGGCCTTTCAGGAGCCTTTTTTGGTCTTTAGAGAGGTCCGGCATCTGGTCTTTGGTATACAGTAAAAGCAGGTGGATATGCAGCTTTCTCTCCAGATAAAAGTAAATGACGCGTGCGCCACCCCGCTTTCCTTTTTGCCTTGACTGGTCGCCGATTCTCAATTTCCTCAGTCCGCCAGTGCCGGGAATGACTTTTCCTAGCTTGGGGTATTGTAACAGGCATTTCTGAAGATCCATAAGGTCGTCGTCTGAGAGAATTTTCCTTGTAGCTTTCGTGAATACCTGCGACTCAATAAAAAGCATTTTTAAAAGATACTACAAAGTAGTATAACACAAAGTGGCTGATTTTAAAGGAAGATGAAGTCAATCAAAAGTTTAGTGATTATTATCTATTTATTAATCATTGTCAAATAGATTTTAGTGATTTCGTCATGTATTCCGATTCGCCTGGGAAAGGGGGTGTTAGACTCCTTTTCTGCCCGGGCGTTGGTGGATCAATAGATGTTCCCAGTATAGATCCGCTCCCGCCGCTTCCTGGGATCGTCCTCGAGCGGGTCGAGGATCTCGATGCCCTGCTCGGAGAGCCGCGCCGTCACCGGGGCGCCGCGGCCGGCCTGGGAGTGGGCCAGGTTGCGGAGGGCGACGGCCTCGGCCGCCTCCAGCACCGCCACCGACGACCGCGAGGACTCGAGGTCGGGGTACGTGCCCCCCAGCTCCTCGCGCCGCGCCAGCCCCAGCTCGACCCGCACGGCGCGCTCGACGATCACCACGATGGAGTCCTTGCCGTAGCCGTCGTAAGCCGGCGGCAGGGGGCTGCCGCTCGCGCCGCCGGCGGGGCCGCCCGGCAGGCGCCGGACGTCGGCGGTGAAGTGGGGGTTGAAGGTGCGCGAGCCGACCCCGGCGATGGTGGCGCGCAGGCCGCGGTACTGCTGGTCGAATTCGATCTTTCCTAGCGTGCCGGCGATCTCCATCTCCTGGTTGACCGGGCCCTCGAACTCCCTGGGGTTGATCCAGCTGTTGACGTAGTAGACCCGCAGGCCCTCGCGGTAGTCGACCGACACTTGCATGGCGTCGAAGGCGTCAATGGGTTTCTGGCCCGGCGCCTCGCGGTCCCACCGGGCGAGCAGCTCCTTCTGCCCGACGGCGTGCACCGAGGCGGGGCGGATCTTCAAGTAATGGCCGAAGAGGTCGAGCCAGTGGATGCCGACGTAGCTGAAGGGATTCGATCGCGCCGCCCACTTGAAAGTCCGGGTCGACACCTCGATCGGCTCCTCGAGAACGGCGCGGCCGTAAAGCGGCTTGCCGATCTTCGGCACCAGCTCCTCGAAGAGGAAGCGGTGGCAGGGGTCGTAGCGCTTGTGCATGTCGACGCCGACGACGCGGTTCCGCCGGCGCGCCGCGGCGAGGATGCGGTCCGCCTCTTCAAGCCGCAAGGCGAGCGGCTTCTCCACCATGGCGTGGGCGCCGTGCTCGATGGCGCACAGAACCGGCGCGGCGTGGAGCGGGTCGGGGGTGGCGACGAAGAGGATCTTCGGCGCCGGGCCGAGGCGGAAAATATCCTCCCACGGCGCCTCGCCCCAGAAGGGCTGCGGCGCGGCGCCGGGCAGCCGCTGGCGATAAAGCTCCGAGAGGCGGCTCGCCGTCTCGCGGGTGCGGGTGCCGATGGCCACGAGGCGGAACCCCACGCCAAAAGTGTCCGCGGCGAGATGGTCCAGGCCGACGCGCCCCAGGTAAGGCGCCAGGCCGCAGCGCTCGAGGTCCTCGATGGCCCGCAGCACCACGTCGCCCCCGAACATGCCGCCGCCCACGAGGGCGACGGGAATGGTGATGGATTTGCTCGCGTTCATAAAAAACTAGTGACAGCGACCTCATTGTGCAGACAAAATGGGGTCGCTGTCACTAGTTTTTTGGAGAATCCGATCATGACCCGAATGTACGGCCGCTACTCCCTCGAGCCGGTCGAGGTGCCGAAGGTGGAGACCGCCAACCGCCGGATCGCGACCAAGCTGCCGGTGCCGGAATCGGTGCCGATCCTCGAAAAGCTGCTCCAGTACGAGCCCCCCTCGATGAGCGGCCAGCCGCCCCTCCTCTGGGACCACGCCGAGGGCCCTTCGGTCTACGACCGCTTCGGCAACCGCTGGATCGACTGGAGCTCCGGAGTGCTGGTCGCCAACGCCGGCCACAGCCACCCTCGGATCCTCGCCGCCGTTCGCCGGCTGCTCGACCGCAAGCAGCTCATGACTTACGTCTTCCCTCACGAGGAGCGGGCCGAGCTGGTCGAGAGGCTCGCCAACCTCGCCCCGCCGGGGCTGAACAAGGTCTTCCTCCTCACCACCGGTTCGGAGGCGGTGGAGTGCATGATCAAGCTCATCCGCACCTGGGGCTTGAAGGCCTCGCCGGAGAAGAAGACGATCGTCTCCTTCGTCGGCGGCTTTCACGGCCGCACCCTGGGCTCGCAGCTCGCCGGCGGCATACCTGCCTTGAAGGCCTGGATCGGCGGCGACGATCCGACCTTCGTCCAGGTGCCCTTCCCCGACGGTTATTTCCAGGAGGACACCGCCTTCGAGGTCTTCGAGCGGGCGCTCTCCCGCCGCGGCACGAAGCCCGAGCAGGTGGCCGGCGTCATTTCCGAGAGCTACCTGGGGATCGGACCGGACTTCTTTCCGATCCCCTATGTCCGGGCGCTGCGGAAGTGGTGCGACCGCCACGGCGCCCTCCTCGGCTTCGATGAGGTGCAGTCCGGCTTCGGCCGCACCGGCAAGCTCTTCGCCTTCCAGCACTACGACGTCGTCCCCGATCTCTTCGCCTGCGGCAAGGCCATCTCCAGCTCGCTGCCGCTCGCGGCGGTGATCGGGCGGAGCGAGGTGTTGTCGACCTATGGACCGGGGTCGATGACCTCGACCCACTCCGGCTCGCCGCTCGCCGTCGCTGCAGGGATCGCCTCGATCCAGGCGCTGATCCAGGAGAAGCTGGTCGAACGGGCCCGCTCGCTCGAGTCGGTGCTGCGCGCCGGCCTCGAGGAGATCGCCGCCCAGTATCCGGAGCAGGCCGGCTGGCTGGGCTGCCGCGGCCTGGTCGCCGGCATCCGCATGGTCAAGGCCGGCACCAGGGAGCCCCATCCCGACCTCGCCCACCGCATCAACGAGGCGTGCTTCCGGAAGGGCCTCTTGATGTTCGCGCCGGTGGGGATCGGCGGCGGCTGCATCAAGATCGCGCCGCCCCTCGCCATCGCGCGCGAGGCCCTGGAGGAGGGGATTGCCGTGCTGGCGCAGGCCTTCGCCGAGGTGCTGGGGTGATGGGACCGCCGCGGCCGCGACCTACAGCGGTTTACAACGTCCGGCTGGCCGAGCCGGCGGGGGAAGCGGCGGCAGCGGGCGAGCCGGCGGTGGCGCTCCTGGAGAACGGTAGGGTGGCGGCGGTGCGCCCTTGGAAGGGGGGAGCCCGGGAGCCCGAGCTGGGGGAGGGCTGGCTCAAGATCGACGGCGGCGGCCTCTGGCTCCTGCCGGGCTGGGTGGACCTCCAGGTGAACGACCTCGAGTGGCTGGCGAAAGGCTTCCGCCCGCCGGCCGAGCACCGCGAGCGCATCCTCGAGGTGGCGCGGCGGCAGGCGGCCCGCGGCGTCACCGGCTTCATCCTCGCCACCCTGGCGGCCCCCGAGGAGGAGATCCTCAGCTACCTCGAGGGCATGGCGCTGGTCCTCAAGGGCCGGGATCAGGACGCCTCCGCCGGCGGCGAGGCGTTTCTGGGGGGGCTGGTGGAGGGGACCTTCATGAACCCCGCCTTTCACGGCGCCCACAACCCGGCCCACGTCCGCCCGCCGGATCCGGCGCTCCTCGACCGCTTCCTCTCGACCGGGGCAGTGCGCCTGGTCAACATCGCCCCGGAGATGTCACTCGAGGCGACGGCGTTGATCGCCGCCGCCGCCCGCCGCGGGGCCGTGGTGGGGGTGGGGCACGCCAAGCCCCACGCCGAGCGGGTGCGCGAGGCGGTGCGCGCCGGGCTCAAGTACGTCATTCACTGGGGGAACGGCCCCACCGGCTCGAGCTTGAAGTCCTTCGCCGGCGGCGGGCTGCTCGAGGAGGCGCTGCGCAACGACGATCTGATCGTGACCTTGATCGCCGACGGCATCCACCTCGACCCGCGCCTGGTGCGCGACGTGATCGCCCGCAAAGGCTGGGAGAGGGTGATCGCGGTGAGCGACGCCGGCTTCGCCGCCGGCAACCCCTCGGGGGAGTTCGAGGTCTTCGGCGTCCGCGGCCGCGTTTCCGGCGATGGGCGGTACCTCGAAGTCGTTCCGGCGAGGCCGGGGCCTCCTCCCCATCCGCACTCCTCCGACTTCGCCCCGCTCTTCGGCTCGGCCGCTGACATGCGGCGCATCTTCGAGACCTGCCTCAACCTCCTCACCGTCGAGATGGAGGGGATTTACTGCCGCCGGCACGAGGCCATGGAATTGCCGGAGGCCTTGCGGGCGGCGTGCCGGCTGTGTGCCGGGAATCCGGCGCGGCTCCTCGAGGAGGAGGGGCGCGGGGGCTTCGAGCCGGGGGCGCGGGCGGATGCGGTGCTGGTGGGGGTGCAGGGGAGGCGGGGGAGTTACCGAGTTGAAGTCAGAGAGGTTTGGCTGGGCGGTTACGGGCAGCCCAGCTTGTCCGGCGTCAGATCCTGACCCTTCTCCGGATACGGCGGCTCCGGGGGCGGCGTGCCGCCGATGAAGAGGAAATAGAGCGTCCGCAGCGGGTCGCTCATGTCCACCTCGCCGCTGTCGTCGGCGTCCAGGCGGTCCGAGCAGCCGCCGGGGCCGCCCAGGTAAAGATAATACAGCGTGTAAATGGCATCGCCGATGTCCAGCTCGCCGTTGTCGTTCGCATCGCCGCGGATGAAAAACGCCTCGCCGGTGTAGCGGAAGCCGCCTTCGAGGAGGGCGGCGCCGTGGCGGTTGCGCAGTTCCACCTTGACCGGGACCGGCATATCCCACGGCGGCAGCTCGGCCGTTGCCGCCGACTCGCCGATGACCTTGACGTTGGCCGCCTCCTTCCCCTCGACGAAGACCTGGGTGTCGGCCGCGCGCGTGAAGCCGCGTCCGCGCAGCGTCACCGCGACCGGAGCGCCGGTGGGGCCGCTTGGCGGGTCGATGGAGGCGAGGCTCACCTTCTCGCCGCTCAAGTGGAAGCCGCTCACCACGTAGGCCTCGCCGGCGTCGAAGAAGACGTTCCCCTTGCCATCGCCCCCCATGGCGTTGGTGAAGACGTCGTCGTAGCCGTCGTCGTCGTAGTCGCGGACCTCCATGGAGTAGCTCAGCATGTCGTTGGTGTTGGCGCCGCGGATGTACGCCATGAGCGCGCTGCCTTCCGGAGGCCCGAGGTCCGGGTAGTGGTTTTCGGGGAGGCGCTCCGCCCGGCCGAAGATCACCGCCACCCTGCCGGCGCCTTCCGCAGTGTCGACGTTGGCGCGGGGAATGCCGACCGCCAGGTCGTCGAAGCCGTCGCGGTTCAAGTCGCCGGAGGCCAGGGTGTCGCCGAGGATCTGGAACCTCTCGAGGCCGTGAACCTGGGAGACGTGAACTCCGGGCGGCAGCGATTCGGGCCGCAGGTCGGCGGCGTCAACGGCGGCGCCGCGCAGGTTTTTGGCGCCGTAAAGGATGTAAGCGCGGCCCGCCTGCACTTCGCCGGCCGGATCCGGGCTGCGGGCGGTGAGGGCGCCGATCACTAGCTCGGGGTAGCGGTCCCCGTCGAGGTCGCCGGTGGTGACTTCCTCGCCCGAGGTCTCATCGAAGCGGCTGCCGTAGAAGACCGCCATGCGGTTGCGAGGGAACTCCGGCGGCTCCTGGGCGAGGTCGATGACCGGCGGCAGGCGGTCCGGAGCCTCGGGATTGCTGAAGAAGACCGTCACCTCGCCGGCGTTGCAGCGGTCGTTCAAGGGGCCATCGCCGCCGCCCAGGCCCTCGGCTTCGATAATCACATCGAGGTTGTTCTGCGCGGAGGAGAAGCGGTTGAGCGCCGCCGAGACGATCAGTTCGGCGCGGCCATCGCCATCGAGGTCGCGGGCGTGCAGGGTGCAGCCGAAGTGGTCGCGGTGGTCCTTGCCGTGGATGGTGGTGAGCCCCGGGATCGCCTGCGGCCCGGCGGCCAGGTCGACGATCGCGGGGAACTCGCTGCGGCCGTAGAGGACCACGGCCATGCCCGGCCGCCTGGGGCCAAAGAGCGGCTCGCCCTCCAGGCAGGTCTTGTCCGCCGCCGGATCCTCCTTGAAGGGGGGCTGGTCGGCGCCCATGAGGGTATCGGCGAAGCCATCGCCGTCGAGATCGCCCGCCTCCACCCAGATCCCCAGCCGGTCGCCGGGCTGGGCCCCCATGATGGTTATGACCCCCTCGGGCGGCTTGTCCGGGTCGATGAGCAGGTCGAGGACGCTGCCCTGGTTGAGCAGGCCCTGGCGTCCAAGGACGATGAACACCCCGCCGCAGGCCGGGCGGTCGCCGCGGGGGCCATCGTAATTTTGCGAGGAGATGAGCAAGTCGGTGATAGAGTCGCCGTTCACGTCGGCGGAGAAGACCTCGGTGCCGAGGAAGTCATCGGTCCTCGCGCCCATGATGGTCAAGCCGGGGGCCTGGTCGCGGGTGAACTCGGCGCGGTTGAGCTCGCCGCCGAGATTGCCGGTTCCCCGGTAGACGAATACTTCGCCGCCGAGGAGGCGCTCGTCCTTGAGGCCGGTGTTGGCCGCCATGGGGGAGAGCACCAGATCCATGCGCCCATCGTGGTCGTAGTCGCCGGCCTCCACCGGCATGCCGTAGAAGGCGCCGTTCAAGATCCGGTTGTAAAGGGTGAACTGGCCGGTCTGGGCGGTGTCGCGAACGTTCCACTGCATGACGATGGGGACGAGGTTGCCGGCGATCAGGGCCAGGGAGACGGCCGCCAAAAACAGGAACCAGGCCAGCTTAAGAGCCTGTCCCAAAAATCCATCCGGCCACTCTTTTAAAGGCACGGGGCCGGCTGCAAAGGCGCCATACTGCGTTGGGCCTCCTCGCCTTATTTCTCCGGTTAATAAGGCTGCGTCGGCCC
>JACQVS010000050.1 GCA_016209605.1 Planctomycetota bacterium | reverse complement strand
GCCTTGCCCAGCGTGGAGGTGATGACGTCGATGCGTCCGGCAACGCCGCAAAGCTCCGGGGTGCCGCGCCCGGTCGGGCCGAAGAACCCGGTCGCGTGGCTGTCGTCCACCATCACCAGGTCCTCGTATCGCTCCGCCAGGTCGCAGATTTCGCCCAGCTTGGCGATCTCGCCGTCCATCGAGAACACCCCGTCCGTGGCAATCAGGCGGGTACGCGCGCCTCGAGTGGCTTGCAGGAGCCGCTCCAGCTCCGCCATGTCCCCGTGCGCGTAGCGGTGGCGCTCGGCCTTGCAGAGGCGGATGCCGTCGATGATGCTCGCGTGGTTGAGCGCGTCGCTGATGATGGCGTCCTCTTCGGTGAACATCTCGAAGAGGCCGCCGTTGGCGTCGAAGCAGGAGGAGTACAAGATGGCGTCATCGGTCCCGAAAAAGCGGCTGATCGAGCGCTCGAGGGCCTTGTGGAGGTCCTGGGTGCCGCAGATGAAGCGCACCGAGGCCATGCCGAAGCCGTATTTCTTCAAGGCGCCGATGGCCGCATCGAGGATCTCCGGGTGATCCGCCAGGCCGAGGTAGTTATTGGCGCAGAAATTGAGCGCCTCGCCGCGCCCCTGGACGATGATGTCGACGCCCTGCGGCGAGGTGATGAGGCGCTCCTCCTTGTAGAGGTTGTCGGCCTTGATTTGCTCGATCTCTTTCCGGAACAGCTCCAGCGCCGCTTTCATGGCTTGCTCTCCTGAAAACCTGTCTTTGCAACAGAAACGGATCAATCCCACTCGAGGATCACCTTGCCGCTCTCCCCTGACTTCAAGATCTCGAAGGCGGTTTGAAACTCCTCGCAGGGGAAGCGGTGCGTCAGGACCGGGGCGACGTTCAAGCCGCTGCGCAGCATCTGCGTCATCTTGTACCAGGTCTCGAACATCTCGCGGCCGTAAATGCCCTTGAGAACGAGCCCCTTGAAAATGACCTCGTCCCAGTTGATCTGGGTGCTGCCGGGGAGGATGCCGAGCAAGGCGACGCGGCCGCCGTGGTACATGTTCCTGAGCATGTCCCTGAACGCAATGGAGTTCCCCGACATCTCGAGGCCGATGTCGAAGCCGTTCGACATCCTGAGGTCCTTGATGGCGTCTTCAATCGAGGCGCGGGTGACGTTGATGGCCCGTGAAGCGCCCATCTTCCTGGCCAGGGCGAGGCGGTAGTCGTTCAGGTCGGTGACGACGATGTGCCTCGCGCCGACGAAGCGGCAGATGGCGGCGGCCATGATGCCGATCGGGCCGGCGCCGGTGATGAGGACGTCCTCGCCGACCATGTCGAAGGAGAGGGCGCAATGGGTGGCGTTGCCGAGAGGGTCGAAGAAGGCGGCGATCTCCGAGGGGATCTCGGGATGCACCGGCATGAGGTTCGATTCCGGCATCACCAGATACTCGGCGAAAGCGCCGTCGCGCTGGACGCCGATGCCGATGGTGCGATGGCAGAGATGGCGCTTGCCGGCCCGGCAGTTGCGGCAGGTGCCGCAGGTGAGGTGCCCCTCGCCGGTGACGCGGTCGCCAGCCGCGAAGCCTGCGACCCCCGGCCCCACCGCCGCCACCTCCCCCATGAACTCGTGGCCGATGACGAGCGGCGTCTTGATGGCGCGCTGCGCCCACTCGTCCCAGCTCTGGATGTGGAGGTCGGTGCCGCAGATGGCCGTCTTCTGGATCTTGATCAGGACCTCGTTGGTGCCGGCCGGCGGGATGGGCACCGAATCCATCCACAGGCCCGGCTCGGGGTATTTCTTGACAATCGCTTTCATGGACTTCATGGAAGAACTTTATAACCGCCGGCGCGCGCGCCGTCCACGACGGAGTGGCGGGCACGCCAGGGTGGAGAGAGAAAGTTGTATCTCCCGCCGGCGCGGTTACAATGATGGTATTCAATTCTGGGTGGTGTCCTTGAAGCCTCAATGTTTTCAGGATCGTTGCCATGACGCTGACCAGCCGCCTTCTCAACACGTTCCTCTGCCTCTGTGGATCCCTCTTCGCCCTGGCTCCGGCCGACGGGGCCTTCGAGCCGGTCCCTTACGAGCTGCTCCAGGGGAGCTTCATTCTCGATGAGTGCCGCGATTGCGACCGAGCCCCCATCCGGAGGCCGGTGCGGGGAACTTTCGTCATGACGCAACTTCCGGTCCTCTTTCCAGGGGAGCTTTACCAGATCACCGAGCTGAAGGTCCAGGATGCCGCTGGAGAGTACAAGGCAAGCGGCTCCGGCGAGCTGCAGGTCCTCTTCGGCAACGCCGCCATCCAGACGCTGAAGCTGGAGGTCGAGGTCAACGGCACGGGCGGCATCCAGTTGACCAGCGAGTCCGTCGAAGCCGGCCTGTTCTGGCCGCCGGCCTTCGACCTCCAGGCCAAGGACGGGTCCCCCCAGGACCCTCTCCACGTCTACACCCTGCGCCTCTGGGCCGCTCCGAAGGCCGTCAAGCCGGTCCTCTACCGCCTGGTCCAGGGGATAGACAACAGCAGTTTGACCGATGAGTGCCGGCCGCCGTGCAAACGCTTCACCATCACCGTGCCCATCGCCGGCACCTTCGAGCTGGGAGAGATCGCCGCGAACCCCCTCTTCACCACCTACCGTCTCGACAACATCGACTTTTACACCCCGGCGGGCGACCGCCTTTACTTCGTCTCCGGCTCCGGGCTCTACCGCTGGGGCGGCGAGGTCGCCGTGACGCAAAGCATGGAGCTCGAGTGCAAGGTCAACGACCAGCCGGGGACCAAGTTTTCGAGCGATCCCGGCATCGCCGGCGAGCCATTTCCCAAGATCGGCATTGCGCTCACGCAGTTCGAGCCGGTGATTCTCGTGGTCTACTCGCTCAAGCTCCTCGCCGAGCCTTCCGACCAGCCTCCGCGGACGCCTTTCCGGCGCGGCGATGCCAACGGCGACGGGCAGGCCGACATCTCCGACGCAGTCAGCATCCTCCTCTGGCTCTTCGTCGGCGGCGAGAAGCCCGGCTGCCTGGAAGCGGCCGACGCCAACGGCGTCGATGGCCACGACATCTCCGACGCCGTCTACCTCCTCCTCTACCTTTTCCAGGCGGGGCCGTCTCCCCCGGAGCCGGGGCCAGAAAACTGCGGCCCGGCCCCCAAGCCGGCCTTCGCCTGCGACCAGTATCCGCAGTGTTGAGATTCACCGGCTTCTGATAATCCGTTCAAACCCAAACGGGAGGAAACTGGCCATTTACTCTTTCCGGCGCCCGTGCTACCATTAAAAGTCTTGTTCTCAATGGTTTGGAAAATTGGGAACCCATGGCGACATGGGATCGTTGTAAAAATTGTCGTTGTTCAAAACGTCATTATTTAAAACCGAAGGAGGTTTCATGCGTTGGATGTCTTTGACCACGTTGGCACTGGTTCTGATCGCGTCGAGCACCTGGGCGGAGGAAAGCTGCTGTCAGGCCAAGCTCAAGGCGACCCAGGATAAGGTCGCCGGGCTGGTGGCGAGCTGGAACTCGGTCTCGGAAAAGCTCGCGAACCTGTGCCCCGAGGAGAAAGGGAAGCTCGCGAGCTGCCTCGCGGAAACCGCCAAGGGCTGCCCCATCGGCTCGCGCCTGGGCGACACCCTGGCCTTTGTCCGCGGCGCCTTGACCATTTTCCTCAATGCCGACGCGGAGTGTGAAAAGTCCTGCAAGAAGGAAGGCCAGGAAACCGCCGCCAAAAGCGGCGCCGGCTGCGAGAAGATGGCCGGCGTCCTCCAGGCGCGATCCAAGTTGTCGAAGGACCTGCACGCGCTGGTGAGCGCCGCCCTGTGCGCCCAGAAGGGCGGCTGCTGCGGGCCGGCCTGCCCCGAGAAGGCGGGGGCGCAAACGGCCGTCAAGGAGGGCTTCTGCCCCAAGAAGGCCAGCGAGATCGTCGCCTCCATCCGCGGCACCGAGTGCAGCGAGACGGCGTCCAAGATCATCCTCACTTCGATCCCGGATCTGAAGTGCGGCGAGAAGGCCGCCAAGCTGGCCGCCGACATCAAGGGGTCTGCTTGCGAGAAGGAGGCCTGCGACCTCTTCATCAAAGCTGCCAACTCTTTCCCCCCTCGATCCCCCCGAGGGGACGTTGATTGTCAGAAGGGGGCCGGCAAAGAGATTGTTGCCAGCGCCGCCAAGCCCGCGGGCGCGGCCTGCTGCGCCGAGAAGGCGGGCTGCCCCGTGGCCTTCGGCAAGAAGGCCAAGGAGCTGCAGGCCTCCTGGGACAAGGCCAAGGCGGAAATCCTCGCCTTCACCCCCGAGCAGCGCCGGGAGTGGAACGGCAAGGTCAGCGGTCTGATGGAGAAGAGCGAAACCATGAAGCTCATGCCGCCGACCGTTCAGGCGCTGGCGGAAGGCCTCGAGGCCCTGGCGTCGATGAACTGCGCCGTTGAGAAGATGGCCGAAGGCCAGAAGGCGATTTCGGAGGAGAAGGCCAAGGCCTTCAAGGCCAGCGCCCAGCTCATCCAGGAGACCGCCGAAGTCCTGAAGAAGGTCGGCGCCGCCGCCCAGGTGGCTCATGTGACGCCGGAGGAAAAGGCCAAGGCGTAGTTTCAGTTGAATTTTGCAGGTTAAAAAACCGGGCTCAAGGGATAAATGCCTTGAGCCCGGATTTTTATTCCTTGCTCGGCACCGTCATCACCGGGATGCGCAGCCGGTGGCGGACTCCGGAGGCGGTGGAGCCGTAGAGGAGGTCGAGGAGGAGGCGATGGCCGTGGGACCCGGTCACCAGGAGATCGGCCCCCGAAGTGTTGACGAGCCGCGCCAGCTCCTCCTTGGCCTCCCCATGGCCGAGCATGCCGGTCGCCTTGATGCCCCGGCCGCGCAGCTCCTCAACCAGCTCATCGAGCGCCGCCCGGTCCTCGCGGCTTTCCTGGTCCAGGGACTGGGCGCCGAGGTAGCGGCCGGCGGCGCTCTCGGCCACGTGAATCAGCACCAGCTCGGCGCCGGTCGACTCGACCACCGGCAGGACATGGGCGAGGAGGGCCTTGTCCGCCGGTCCCAGCTCGAGGGCGAGGGCGATCCGGCGGTAAAGCGGGCCGCCGGGGCCGGTGTAAGGGGGCAGCTTGAATGCAGGCGCCGCCGGCAGCTTTTCCGCCCGGAGGGCGATCCAGGGCAGAACCTTCTTCAAGATCGGCTCAAAGATGACATAGACGAGCAAGAGGCCCAAGCCGCCGACGGCCGGAATCACCGCCATGGCGATCCAGATCTTCTGGGAACCTGCCGCCTCGAACCAGCCGGAAATCTCCTCAGCGGCCATCTTGGCGTTGAGCCCGAGGATGACCGCGGCCACGATCAGCGACACCAGCGCGACCCACTTGGGGTTCACGAACTCCCCCATCTTCTTGCGATCGCTGGTGAAGGTGATGAGGGGAATGACGGCGAAGGAAAGCTGCAGGCTGAGAACAACCTGCGACAGCACCAGCAGGCCGTCCACCGCCGCGTCTCCCTTGAAAAGGATGACCAGGGCCGCCGGAATGATGGCGAGCCCGCGGCTGATCACCCGCCGCAGCCAGGGACGGATGCGGATGCGCAGGAATCCTTCCATGACGATCTGCCCGGCCAGCGTGCCGGTGATGGTGCTCGACTGCCCGGAGCACAGGAGCGCCACCGCGAAGAGCACCGGCGCCAGGACCGTGCCGAGGAGAGGCTCCAGGAGGTGGTGGGCGTGTTCAAGGGAGGCGACTTCGTGGTGTCCGGAAGTGTGGAAAACGGCGCCCGAGAGGACGAGGATGGCGGCGTTGACGAAAAACGCGCAGTTGAGCGCCACCACGGAGTCGACCAGGTTCATCCGGCAGGCCTGGCGCTTGCCCTCCGCCGAGACGGCGACGTCGCGGGTCTGCACCAGCGAGCTGTGGAGGTAGAGGTTGTGGGGCATCACCGTCGCCCCGATGATGCCGATGGCGATGTAGAGGGAATCGCCGCTGAGCCCTAGAACCGAGAACCCGCCGTCCCCCGTCCGGCGGAACAGGCTCGCCGATCCATCGCTCGAGCGCGGGAGGAAATGCTTCAGGATCTCCAAGAACTCCGGCCGGGAAAGCAGGATCTCGATCCCGAAGCATACGCCAATGGTCACCACCAAGGCGACGATGAAAGCTTCCATGCGGCGCATGCCGAGCCGCGACAGGCCGAGAAGGATCAAGACATCGAACGCGGTGATGCACACGCCCCAAAGAAGGGGAATGCCGAAAAGCAGCTTCAGCCCGATCGCCGCGCCGAGGACCTCGGCGAGATCGCAAGCGATGATGGCGATCTCGCAGAGGATCCACAGCGGGAAGGACAGGACCTTGGGATAGTAGTCGCGGCAGGCCTGGGCCAGATCCTTTCCGGTGACGATGCCGAGCCTGGCCGACAGGGTCTGTAACAAGACGGCCATGACGTTGCTCATCAAGAGGATCCAGATGAGCTGGTAGCCGAAGCGGGCCCCGCCCGCCAGGTCAGTGGCCCAGTTGCCGGGATCCATGTACCCGACGCTGACGAGGTAAGCCGGCCCGGCGAACACGAAGAGGCGGCGCGGCCAGCTCATGCTCGCTAGGACGGGGATCGAGCGGTGGACTTCCGGGAGCGAGGGGGCTTCGCCGGAATCGATGGAGGGCTCTTCAGTTTTCACGGTTATGACTCTTTCCGTCTCCCTTGAGACTTCCATTATTTCTTTTTAAATTAGCACAAGATGAATTTTGATCAATCAAAAAATTAAAAAAGATAGGGCGAAATATCAAATATATGTTATCCTAAAATTGTGACCACGAGCACCGTCGAGGATTATCTGAAGTGCATTTATCAGGAGAGCCAGCGCTCCGGGAACTCTCTGATTTCAACCGGTCAGATCGCCGCGGGCTTGAAGGTCGCCCCGGGGACCGCCACCGCCATGATGAAGACCCTCGCCGACTCGGGTCTGGTTTCCTACGAGCCTTACAGCGGCGTCCGCCTGACCCCGGAAGGAGCCCGGCTGGCCACCCACGTCCTGCGCCGCCACCGGGTGGTGGAGCTCTTCCTCGTCCAGGTCATGGGCATGAACTGGAGCGAGGTGCACAAGGATGCCGAGCTCCTCGAGCACGACGTCTCGGACCGCCTCATCGACCGCATGGATGAAATGCTGGGCCGGCCGACCGTCGACCCGCACGGCGATCCCATCCCCAGCGCCCGCGGCGTCCTCAAGGAAAAAGACTACCCCAGCCTGCTCCTGTGCGGCCTCCGCGCCCCGCTGCGCGTGGTTCGGGTCACCGATCAGGAGACCGGCTTCCTCCTCTTCCTGGAGGGCCACGGCATCATGCCCGGAAACCGCATCGAGGTGCTCTCGCGGGACGAGGCGGCGGACAGCTTGATGGTCCGCCCCGAGAGCGGAAAATCCTTCTCCCTCGGCTTCCGCGCCGCCTCGAAGATCCTGGTGGAAACCGTGGCGTGAGGGGCATCACGGCCGTTTCAGTCTTGGCCGGTCACGCTTTCTTCTTCCACTGGTTCTCCGGGCGGCTGAGGATCTCGTCGATCACCGCCTCGACCGCCCCGGCCTGCCGCTCCTTGCCGCTGGCGGCGGCCCGGCGGGCGGTTGGTCCAGGAGATGCGCTCCCCCGGATTGTGAGTCACCTTGCCGCCGTTGCGGCTGGATCGTCCGCCGCCTGGATCCCGACTGCATGAAGATCCGCCTCGCCGCCCTGCCGGCTGGCGGAGCCAGGCCGCCAGGCTCATGGTCAAGGCGGTGCTCAAGAACTGGGAAGAAGGGAGGGGACGGAGGGGTATGCCTCTTGCCAAATGTCCGGAAATCTGACGCGCCTTGAAACGGGCTCTCTCCCCGCCATTTTTCTAACTGGCGATCAAGAACCATCTTAATTTTTAAAAATTATTGGCACAGCTTGTGCTTTTTTTCTCCTTCTGCCTGACGGGGCAAAAAAATATCGGTGAACGTGAAGGTGTGATCACACCGATTTGAAGCGGCGGTTTTTCCATTTTCAGCGGCAGTTTTTCAACTCTCCGTGAAAGGAGTCAACCATGGAACGGACGGGCATGAAGTTCATTTTCGGGGCGGTGTTCGCGGCGGCATTGGGATCGAGCTGGATTCGGGCCGAGGATTTTCACGACTGGGTCGCCATTCACTCCATCATCGGCAACCTGGAAAAGGCGGTCGAAAGCTACGCAGCGGTGATTGACAATGAGACGGCCTTGACGTGCTTGCGGGGCATTCTCGCCCAGTTTGACAAGCTGAACAAGGAGGTGGAGGATCTCCAAAAGTCCTTCCCGGGGTCCGTGGACAGCCTGCGCGTCTTCGCCAGGGGCGGCTATCATTGGCCGACCTATCGCTGGATGATCAACGGGGTTCTTTCGACCTTCATGGATCAGCTCCAGGCTTTGAAGGTCCGCCTGGAAGCTCTTGAGGCCAAAAGCGCGAATCCCCGCCCAAGGTTCACCCGCGGCGACGTCAACGCCGACGGCGGAGCGGACCTGACCGACGCCATCGAAATCCTCAAGTACAAATTCCTGGGCACGGCAGCTCCCGATTGCACGAAGGCTGCCGACGTGGATGACAGCGGGGAGGTCGATCAGACCGATGCCATCAATCTCCTGATCCACCTCTTCAGAGGAGGCCCGGCGCCCGAGGAGCCACGGCGCTGCGGCGCCGATCCCACCCCGGACAGCCTCTCCTGCAGGACCCAAAGCGCCTGCGTCGTGGGCTCCGGCAGTTGAATCGAGCGCAACATCGGGAGAGTCAATTTCACCCCCTTGTCCGAAATCCTCGGGCAAGGGGGTTTTTTATGGCGATTCCGCCGCGCCGGTCGGCAGACCGGGACGTCGGCGGCTACGAGATCTGCCTGGCCTGGGACGAGGCGGGCGAAGAGGAGTGGAGGTGCACACTCTACCCGTTCGCCGGCAGCGCCATGGTCCTGGACCGCGATCCGCTCACTTTCTGCGGCGTGCCGGCGGCCATTCTCTTCCGCCCCGACCTTTCGCTGGTGACCCTCTTCGGGATCGATCCATCCACCGACTACTTGAATCCCACGCCTTCAACCAGCGGATGACCGCAGCGCCTTTCAATCTGGACATGCGGATTTAGGGATATCTGGCATTCAAGAAGCTCAACAACCTTCGGAAGCTTTGGAGGTAGCCTGGAAGGCGGGAATAGAGGGCCAGAGCGGTCGATTGATTGTAAGTGTGGCAGGTCAGGTTGCGGTCATCGATCATTTTCAACCAGTGCTGATCTCCCTCCGTCAACCACCCGAGCTTGAAAGCCTCCTTGAAAACCTCGCGGGGAGTTCTGGCTGAAACGCCCTCGTACTCGAGGCAGCGCTTGAGCACCTTCCAGCAGAGCTCGAACGAAAACTCAAAACGCTGAATGGTTCCATCCAGGTAAAGTTCGTCTTTTTTTATGTCATGGGCGAGAGCCTCGGTGAATTTTTGCAACGCGTTTTCGAGCTGAGAGAGGACTTTTTTAATCTCGAAGACATCCATCAACGACTTCCTTCATGTGCTTGCAAGCGATTTCCTGAAAGTCCCGGCTGGCCTGGTGGAAGTCCACCAGGTCAATGGAGTACAAGGTCGGAAGCTCCTCCAGCCGGCTCCTCAAGGCCGTCAGCAATTGTTCCGGGACAGCTCGATCGCCGATGATGAGAAAATCGAAATCGGCATAGGGCGAGGGATTGCCGCGCGCCCTCGATCCATATAGGTAAAGACGGTATTGACCGGGATTTATCATCTCCTTGAAAGTCTGCCAGACGGCCTGGATCAGTTCTGCTTCGTTCAATGCGACCCCCTCCCTCACTTGTCTGCGAACGGATCCTCGTCGGCGCTGGGGCCGTAAATGGCCGGGACCGGGATGTTGAGCAGGCACGGCATAAAACTTCCTTTCATTCTTCTTGATCCTCATGCTATCCGAGGCGGGACAAAAACTCAAATTCCGGTTACTGGGGGGATCACTCCACCGCCCAGCACGCCACCTTTTGTCCGCCGGTTTTTTCCTCGAGCGGCGGCATCTCCCGGCGACAGCGCTCTTCGACCAGCGGGCAGCGGCCCGCGAAGGGACAGCCTTTCGGCAGGTCGAAGGGGCTGGGCACGTCGCCTTGAAGCACCGCGAGGGGCCGGCGGTCGTCCGGGTCGTCAATGGGATTGGCCCCCAGCAAGGCCCTCGTGTAGGGATGGAGCGCCCGCTCGCCGGCGTTCTCGCACGGTAATTCCTCCACCGCGTAGCCCAGGTACATCACCAGCATGCGGTCGCAAAAGTGCTCGATGATCTTCAAGTCGTGGGAGATGAAGAGCATCGTCAGGCCGTACTCCTCCTGGAGGTCCATGAGCAGGTTGAGGATCTGGGCTTGAATGGAAACATCGAGCGACGACACCGGCTCGTCGGCGACGATGAACTCCGGCCGGACTGCCAGAGCGCGCGCGATGCCGATCCTCTGGCGCTGGCCGCCGGAGAACTCGTGCGGGAACTTCTCCCTGGCGTCCGGGCGCAGCCCCACCTTGCCGATCAGCTCGTCGATGGCCTTCTCCACCTCGCGCCGCCCGGCGGCGCCGTGGAACCGGATCGTTTCCCTGAGCATCGCCCGGACCGTGAGACGCGGATTGAGGGAGGAGTAGGGGTCCTGGAAAATGATCTGCATCCGCCGGCGGAAGGGCATGAGCCGCGCGTGGGCGAGACGAGTGATCTCCTGGCCATCGTAAAAGATCGACCCGGAAGTCGGCTCGAGAAGGCGGATGGCCGCCTTTCCCAGCGTCGACTTGCCGCAGCCAGACTCCCCCACCACGCCGAGGATCTCGCCCCGCTCGATCCGGAAGGAGACGCCGTTCAAGGCGTGCACCTTGCCGAGCTCGCGGTTGAAGACGCCGCCGCGCAACGGAAAGTGCTTGACCAGGCGTTTCACCTCCACGAGCGGCATTCAGGCCCCCCTCTCCGCGGCGGCCGGTGCGGGGCCGATGGGATAATGGCATCGCACCTCCCGGGCGTCGGGCCCCTCGAGCAGCCGCGGCTCCTCCTCGGCACAGCGGTCCTGCTTGCACGGGCAGCGGTCGTGGAATCGGCAGCCCCGGGGGAGGTCGAGGAGGCTGGGAACGATGCCCGGGATGGCTGGCAGGCGCCGGGGTCGCGTCTCGACCGGCTGCTTCTTGCCGGCGCGCGGCAGGGACTGCAGCAGCGCCTGGGTGTAAGGGTGCTGGGGCCGATGGAAAATGTCGAAGACGCTTCCGGACTCCACGATGCGTCCGGCATACATCACCAGCACCCGGTCGCAGACCTGCGCCACCACGCCGAGGTTGTGAGTGATCAGGATGACGGAGGTGTTGAGCTTTCTCCTCAAGCCCTCCAGGAGCTGGAGGATCTGGGCCTGAATGGTGACATCGAGGGCCGTCGTCGGCTCGTCGGCGATCAAGATATCCGGCTCGCAGCACAGCGCGATGGCGATCATGACGCGCTGGCGCATGCCGCCCGAGAGTTGATGGGGATACTCCTTGACCCGCTGCTCGGGGTTGGGAATCTCCACCAGGCGGAGCATCTCGACCGCCCGCCGGCGCCGCTCCCGACGCGGGAGCTTGCTATGGTACTGGAGCGCCTCCTCGATCTGCCAGCCGATGGTGAAGACCGGATTGAGGGCGGTCATCGGCTCTTGAAAGATCATGGCGATGCGGGCGCCGCGGATGGCGCGCAAGATCTTCTCCCCGGCCGCCGCCAGGTTGACGCCGCCGAACCAGATCTCGCTCCCCGGCTTGATGAATCCCTGCCCCTCCGGCAAGAGGCGCAGGATCGACTTGCTGGTGACGGTCTTGCCGCACCCCGACTCGCCGACGATCCCCAGCGTTTCGCCGGGGTAAAGGTCGAAGGAGACATCGTCCACGGCGGTGACGATCCCCTGGGCGGTCTTGAAGCAGGTGCTGAGATGGCGGACCTGAAGCACGGGGGTGGATGGGCTGGCCGGGTTCATCGCTCTTTCGCGCTCACGAGCACGGTCCTGGGGTCGAAGGCGTCCTGGAGGGCGTCGGAGAGGACGTTGAAGGCAAGCACCAGCACGAACATGAAGGCGGTGGCGGCGCCGATCTGCCAGAAGAACTCGTTGATCACCTCCTGGGTCGAGTAATTGATCATCACTCCCCAGCTCGGCTCGTTTTTCACGCCCAGTCCCAGAAAGCTGAGGATCACCTCCGCCTTGATGGCGCTGATGAAGAGGAGCGAGAAGTTGATGAGCATGAGGTGGACGGTGTTGGGGAGGATGTGGCGGAGCAGGATGTAAAGCCGCCCGAAGCCGATCGAGGCAGCCGCCTGCACGTATTCCAGCTCCTTCAACTTGAGCACCTCGCCGCGCGTGATCCGGCACGGCCCGATCCACGAGGTCATGCACAGGGCGAAGTAGACCGGAATCAAGGTGCCTTCGAAGGGGCTGCCGGTGAACATGTAAACGAGCACGGCGAGGAGCACCAGCGAGGGGATCGATGAAAAGGTGGAGTAGAGCCAGATCACCAGGTGGTCCATCCAGCCGCCGAAGTACGCCGCCGCCCCTCCCAGGAGGCTGCCGACGAACACCGACACGAGCGCCGTCACCAGGCCCACCTGGACGGCCACCTTGATCGAGTAAACGGCGCGGATGGCGATGGATCGCCCCTGCCGGTCCGTCCCCAGGGAGAGGCGCAGGCGGCGCCAGAAAACCTCTGAGCCCTCGAGCGGGGCGTAGAGCGAGTCGACCTTGGCCTCCAGGGCCGCCAGCCTGGGGAGCAGCGCCGGCTGGTCGTAGAGGTTCTCGCTCTCGGAAAGCTCATCGACGATCTCGAAGGCGGATTCTACGATTCTGGCCAGCTCTGCCGCCGGCTTCTCCGCCGCGCGTCGCTCGGCGAAGGCGATTTCACGGAGCGCCGCCGCAGGATCCTTCTTTTTGAGCGCCCGCTCCACCGGCTCCAGGTAAAACCGGCAGAATTGCAGCCGTTTTTCAGGCGCGGCGGTTTCCAGGAAGCCGGGCACGTTGTCCGGGCCGGCGCGCTGGGTCGCCTCCTCCAGGGTGATTCCGCCCAGGAGGACTACTCCTGCCGCGGCGAAGTAAAGCAGGATGACGGCCAGGGCCGCCAGCGCCAGGCGGTTGCGGATGAACTTCTGCACCCCCAGGGAATGATATATCCGGCGGATCATGACAAGCGCACCCTCGGGTCGAAAATGGCGTAAAGGATGTCGGTCAAGATGTTGGTGAGGATGAAAAGCGCCGCGAACATGGCGGTGAACACCTGCACGACCGGAAAGTCCTTGGCCACGATGGCGGTGAGAAGGCGCCGGCCCATTCCCGGGATATTGAAGTACACCTCCATGAGGATCTCCCCGCCGATCAGGAACGGCAGCGTGATCATGATGTTGGTGATGATCGGGATCATGGCGTTCTTGAGCATGTGGACGAAGAGGACCTTCCCGGCGCCGGCCCCCTTCGCCCGGGCGGTGGTGATGTAGTCGCGGCCGCACTCCTCCACCATCACCGCGCGGTAGAAGCGGGTGTCGTAGCCCATGGCGACGGCGACGCTGATGAGGACGGGAAGCAGGCAGTAGGTGGACCAGCTCGAGAGGCCCGGCTCGTAGCCTGCGATCTCGAAGGGGGACCAGCCGAAATGCTTCTTCAACCAGAAGGCGCCGAAGTACTGGCCGAGAACGATGTAGACGAGGACGCTGATGCTCATTCCCAGGACGGCCGCGATCATCAGGGCGCGGTCGACCCACCGGCCGCGGAAGTGGGCGGCCGCGAGCCCGATGGCGATCGACACCAGGCTGGTGAGGATCAGGGCCGGGATGGTGATGGCCAGGCTGGGGACGATGGCGGCGAGGAGGAGGTCGCGCGCCGACTTCCCCGGCTGGTCCCAGCTCTCGGCGCTGAAGTTGAGGGTGGCGAGGTCGGCGAGAAAGCGGGCGTACTGCGAGAGGAACGGCCGGTCGAGGCCGGCCTTGGCGGCGAAGGCCTCGTACTGCTCGCGGCTGGCGTTCTTCCCCAGGAAGGCCCAGATGGGGTCGTTCACCCGCAAGGCCAGCATCATGAAGAAGATGATGCCCAGGTAGACGGGGACGTTGTAAAGGAGCCGCCGGAGGATGTAGAACCACATGATCGGACCTTCAGCGGCGGTCACCGCTTCCGCTTCGAGTCATCGACATCGAGATACTTGCTCCAGTTGGAAAAATCTTCCGTGGGTTTGAAGTTCTTGAGCCAGGGATTGACCAGGTAAAATCGCGTGCGCGCCATCGAGCCGGCGAAGGGGGCGTCCTCGATCACCATGTCCCGCATTTTTTCGTAAAGCCGGGTACGCTCCTCCGAGGGGGGCATGGTCTGGATCTTTTTATAAAGCAGGTCGTACTCCGGGTTCTTGTAGTTGAAGTGGTTTGATCCTGGCGACTCGTTGGGGCCGTAAAAGAGCGCCAGGTTGTTTTCGCCATCGGGGTAGTCGGAGGACCAGGCGAAGGAGAAGAAGAGGGCCTTCTTCTTGGTAATGGCCTCGATGAGGGTGGAAAAATCGGAGAGCCGGGCGTTGATCCGGACGCCGATCTTTACGAGCTGCCGCGTGAGCATTTCGGCCTGCTCCTTGCCGTTGGCTTCGAGGCTTGAGTAATAGTCGATCACCGGCAGCCCCTTCCCCTCGGGGTAGCCGGCCTTGGCGAGGAACTGGCGGGCGCGCTCCAGGTCCGGCCCGCGGTAGCTCACCGGCCCCTTGCCGTCTCTGGGATGGCCTTCGAGGCCGGGCGGAACGGGGCCATCGTAAATGATGTTGATACCGTTATAAAACGAGTCGTTCTGCTCCTCCCAGTCGAGGGCGAGGCAGATGGCCTGGCGCAAAGATTTTTTCTCGGGGGTATAGCCGCCGAGGAGCGGATCCTCCATGTTGAAGCCGCGGAAGATGAAGTCGAGGAGGGGGACGGCATGGCCCGCGATCCCCTCTTTCTTCAGAGCCGGAAGAAGCTTGCGGGTGCGCTTGTTGAAGGCCTGGGAGAAGTACTCGGCAGGGACTTGGATATAGCCGAGCTTGCCAGCCTGGAACTGCAGCCACATCGGCTGGTCCTGGACGAAGAAGGTGTACTCGATGCGGTCGGCGATCGGCAGCCGGGCGCCGGCGGGGAGGTGGAAGCCGAACTCCTCATCCTCCGGCATGTGCTCCTTGGGATAGAAACACTCGTGGTAATGGGGATTGCGGTTCACCACCAGGCTCTTTCCCGGCACCCAGTCCTCCTCCTTCAGGGTGAAGGGGCCAGTGCCGACGGGATGGCGCCCGAATCGCGGACCGTACTTCTCCACCGCCTCGCGCGGCACGATGGCGGTCTGGAACATCGCCAGGATCCAGAGGAAGCGCTGCACCGGCCGCTTCAGCTCCACCTCGAACTCTCGGTCATTGAGGGCGCGGAAGCCCTTCACCGGCGCGCCGTAGTCGAACTTGCCGCCGCCCGCGGCAGCCTGGTTCTGCGCGTCGCGGTACTCGTCGAAGCCGGCGATGGTGTCCTCGAAGAGCCACCAGCTCTTGGGGAGGTTGCCGTTGTCGGCCATGCGCTTCCAGGAGTAAAAGACGTCGGCCGGGGCCAGTTCGCGCCCCTGGCCGCCGGGGAAACAGGGGTCATCATGAAAGCGCCCCCCCTTCTTGAGCTGGAAGCGGTAGGTCAAGCCGTCGGCGGCGAGCTCCGGCATGCCGCTCAGGAGGAGCGGCTCGAGGGCCGGCGGCCGCGCCAGGTACTTGTACTGGAGGAGCGTCTCGTAGACCTGGCAGACGGCCTCGTTGTCGTAGACCGTCGATCCCTTCACCGGATCGATCGACTTCGGGCCGTCGGAGCGGATGGGGAGCTGGAGGACCTTGAGGTCCACGGCGGCCAGGCTCGGCGCCATCACCAGGCAAGTGACCAGGACGATTAATAGCTTCATGACCTCTTTCCACGGAACTCGGTTTTGAAGGCAAATTCTGGAGGGGATGAGCCAGTCCGTCAAGAGGCTTCACGGCGGCAGCTCGATGATGGCCTCGTGCACTACCAGGTCATCGCATTCGATAAATTTGACAGGAGCGGAAATTAATGATATATATGGATATGGATATTGATACGTATTTAAGGAGGTTTACCATTGAAACGTACCACCCTTTTACTCGCCGAAGAGCAAATCTTGACCCTTGAAGAAATTGCCAAGAAAAAGGGGATCTCCAAAGCTCAAGTCATCCGGGATGCGATAGCCGCCTATGCGGCCAAGGTCTTGCCAGGTAAAGCCGGCTTGCCAGTCTTTGCGGGATGCGGAGCGTCCAAGTACAAGGGAAGCTTGGGCGAAGACAGCGAAAAGCTGCTGGACCGGAGAGCGACGAGGCAAGGCTGGAAATGAGCGTTTTGATCGACACCGGTCCCATTCTCTCCTTGGCAGATCAATCCGATCCACGACATGCGGAGGTAAAAAAAGTTTGGAAAAGTAGCCGCGGCCCTTTCGTGACCAGCATCGCCATCATCCCTAAAGCTTGTTATCTGCTGCTCAAATATCTCGGCCCTGAAGCGGAGGTGCGATTTCTCGAGTCCTGGCAGTCGGGGGAATTTCATGTTGAGCCCGTCGGCAGCAAAGACCTCCAGCGCATTCTGGAGGTATTGAACCAGTACAAGGACCAACAGTTCGGTTTTGCCGATGCCTCCCTCTTCGTGCTGGCCGAACGATTGAAGATTCACAGCATCATGACCCTTGATCACCGGCACTTTTCCGCCTTCCGGCCGTCGCACTGCAGCCACTGGGAATTCCTGCTCGGAGGGTAGAACCGACGGACTTGAAAAAGAAATGCCTTATTGTACAATAATGTTGTACAATTTTAGAGGGAATCCGAAATGCCTGAAACTTCATTCTCCAATCTCCGGGCCAAGTTGAAGAGCTACTGCGATCGAGCGGTCGCGGATCGCGAACCCATCTTAGTCCGCCGCCGTAAAGGAGATGACGTGGTGATCCTGGCCGCCGATGAATTCGAAAGCCTTCAGGAAACCGCCCATCTGCTTGCCTCCCCCAAGAACGCAGCGCGACTTCTCAGCGCCCTTTCGAGGGCTCGAAAAGGCTCGACCAGACCCATGAGCGTGAAAAGATTGCGCGAGGCGTCAGGACTTTGAGAAAGGCCATATTCGAACCGGAGTTCCGCGAGGATCTGGGCTATTGGGTGGAGCAGGATCGAAAAACCGCTCTTCGGATCCTCCGGTTGGTAGAGGCGGTGATAAGAGATCCCTTAGCAGGGGAGGGAAAGCCGGAGCCCCTCAAAGGGCTGGGGCCGGGAGTCTGGTCGCGGCGCATCACCCAAGAGCACCGTCTGGTTTATCTGGTCAAAAGCGACAGCATTCACTTCCTGCAAGCGCGGTATCATTATTGAGCTCAGCTCACGCTTTCGATCCTCGCCGCCAGCCATCGGACCACCTCTCTCACCATGCCGGAATCTTAAAGCAAACCTATCGCCAAAAGAGATGAAAAATCTGGCGATTATTTCAGATGATACAGGATCGCCTGGGCAAAGGGGGACCAGCAGGCGGTCCTCACCCCCATTTTCTTCAGGGCGCCGTTGGTCCACATATTGCAGGTGTTGAAGAGATGGTAGCTGCCGTTGGCCTCATAAAAGTTGTCGGTCGCGCCGTAGCTTTTCCCTGGAATCAGCTTGTAAGCGCCATCGCCGTTTTTCTGGAAGGAGTCCTGAACGTGACGGCACAGGATCCGGTACTGCTCCGGAGTGACCAGGAGCCGCCTGCACGAGCTGTCCGCCTCCGGACGGTAGCTCAGGTACTGGACGTGCAGCACCGAGCCGTTCGGCCAGAAAAGCGCCTTGCACAGCGTCGAGAGCTTGAGGTCGGACCAGGTCGGGGTATCGAGGTAAAAACCGCGGTCGCCCCAGCCCACGAACAGGTACGGGCAGCCCGCGTCCACCCGGCCGAACTGCTCCCGGGGGACGAGCTTCGACCAATCGAGGGCCGGCGTCTCCACCGGCAGGAGGAAGTCGACGTGGACGCCGTTTGAGATGAGGAAGATCTCCACCCCCTCCCGGGGCTGGACAAAGCCGCGGTTGACCGGGATCAGGCCCAGAATGACCGCCGCGAGGAGGTAGAGGAGGATGCAGCCGAAAATGGCGAGCAGGGTCCTGAGGAGGTACTTGAAAGCCTTTTTCACGGGGATGCATCATACTTTCGGTTATATTACTTCCCAGGAAATATGCCCCGCGCCCTCTTCACCCTGGCGGTCCTGTGCGCCATCAACGCCCTCAACTTCTTCGACCGGCAGATCCTCCGCATCAAAACCTTGTGGTGGATCATCCTCTCCGGTGCCGTGCACAACTTCAACATGTATGCCATGGGAAGCTTCATCGCCTCGCTGTTCATCCGCTACCATGGCGAAAGCCTCGCTCGGGCCGGCCAGATCTGCGGCCTGGTGCTCGGGCCGGCTGGCGCCCTGGGCATGTACCTGGTGGGATTCCTCGGCGACCGCGCCTACCGGAAGGGAGTCCGCAGCCGGCTGCAAGTCGCGTGGCTGGTGGCGGCGCTTGCCGTGCCTTTCTTCCTCCTGGCGCTGCAAGTTCCGGAAAAAAGCACCTGGCGGTTCACCGGCTGGCTTTTGCCCGCGGTCATGCTCCTCTACGCCTACTACGGCACCGTCTATGCCGCCATTCAAGATGTCGTCGAGCCGCGGCGGCGCGGGACGGCCATGGCGGTCTACTTCTGCGCCATGTACCTCCTCGGCGGCCTTTTCGGCCCCGTGGCCACCGGCTGGCTGAGCGACCGGTTCGCGGCGCGAGCCGCCGCTCGAGCCGGCTTCACTCTCGAGCTTTCCGCGAGCGGATCCCCCATGGCTCCGGAGGCGTTCCGCGCCGCCGGCCTCCACCAGGCGTTTTACATGGTCCCCGTTCTCTGCGCCGTTCTGGCCCTGGTCCTCCTGGCCGCGTCGCGAACCGTGATGGCTGACCACGAGCGCTTGCAAGCCACTCCCGGGTAATTTTCCCCATCCCGGGCAAATTTCCCCGCATCCACCGCCTCAACCATTCAGATCTACACGCCGATTCCAAGTGGTAAGCGGTTTGCTGTTCGAAAGAAATAAGCAGCAGAAGGAGATTTTCATGACCGATCGCCAGCAAGTCATCATCGACGGCAACGAAGCGGCCGCAGCCATCGCGCACAAGCTCAACGAAGTCATTGCCATTTATCCCATCACCCCCTCCTCTCCCATGGGCGAGCTCGCCGACTTCTGGTCGGCGCAGGGGGAGCCGAACCTGTGGGGCACCGTGCCCGTGGTCCTGGAGATGCAGAGCGAGGCGGGGGCCGCCGGGGCCGTCCACGGCGCCTTGCAGACCGGCGCCTTGACCACCACCTTCACCTCCTCGCAAGGGCTTCTCTTGATGATCCCCAACATGTACAAGATCGCCGGCGAGCTCTCCCCCACCGTCTTCCACATCGCGGCGCGGACGGTGGCGACTTCGGCGCTCTCCATCTTCGGGGACCACTCCGATGTCATGGCCGCGCGGGCGACGGGCTTTGCCCTGATTGCCTCCAACTCGGTGCAGGAGGTCATGGACCTGGCGCTCATCGCTCAAGCCGCCTCCTTGAGGAGCCGCATCCCGATCCTCCACTTCTTCGATGGCTTCCGCACCTCCCACGAGGTCATGAAGATCGAGGAGCTGGCCGACGAGGACCTGCAAGCCCTGATCGACGACCGCCTGGTACACCAGCATCGCGCCCGCGCCCTGTCGCCGGACCACCCGGTGCTGCGCGGTTCGGCGATGAACCCCGACGTCGCCTTCCAGGCGCGCGAGGCTTGCAACCCGTTTTATCTGAAGTTCCCGGAAATCCTGCTCGAGGAGATGCGGCGCTTCGCCAGGCGGATCGGCCGGAGCTACCAGCTCTTCGAGTACGAAGGGGCCCCCGACGCCGAGCGGCTCATGGTGATCATGGGCTCCGGCGCCGAGACCGCGGCGGAGACCGCCGCTTGCCTCAACCGGCGCGGCGAAAAGGTCGGCCTGGTCAAGGTGCGGCTTTTCCGGCCCTTCTCGGTCCCCCACTTCCTCAAGGCCCTTCCCGGAAGCGTCAAGTCGATCGCGGTGCTCGACCGCACCAAGGAGCCGGGGGCCATCGGCGAGCCCCTCTACCAGGATGTCCTCACCGCCCTGGCGGAAGGCGCCGCGAGCGGCCTCTCGCCGCTCCCCGGGATGCCGCGAGTGATCGGCGGCCGCTACGGCCTCTCCTCGAAGGAATTCACGCCGGGGATGGTCAAGGCGGTTTACGATGAGCTGAAGAAGGACCGGCCCAAGAACCACTTCACCGTGGGGATCAGCGATGATCTCACCGGCACCAGCCTCGAGTACGATGCCGGCTTCGACACCCAGGACGCGGAGGTCTTCCAGGCGGTGTTCTTCGGCCTGGGGGCGGACGGCACCGTCAGCGCCAACAAGAACTCCATCAAGATCATCGGCGAGAAGACGGAGAACCACGCCCAGGGCTACTTTGTCTACGACTCCAAGAAGGCGGGATCGATCACCATCTCGCACCTGCGCTTCGGCCCCCGGCCGATCCGCTCGACCTACCTCATCCAGAAGGCCGACTTCGTCGCCTGCCACCAGTTTCACTTCCTCGAGCGCTACGACATCCTCGACTGCGCCGCCGAGGGGGCGACCTTCCTGCTCAACAGCCCCTACGGACCCGAAGCGGTCTGGGACCGGATCCCCCGCAAGGTGCAGGAGGAGGTCATCCGGAAGAAGCTCAAGTTCTTCGTGGTCGATGCCTACCGCATCGCCAAGGAGAACGACCTCGGCACCCGAATCAACACCATCATGCAGACCTGTTTCTTCAAGATCGCCGAGATCATTTCACCGGAGGTCGCCGTCAGCGAGATCAAGCGGGTGATCGAGTCGAGCTACGGCAGGAAAGGCGCCGAGATAGTGGAGCGGAACTTCCGCGCCGTCGATCAGGCCCTGGAGACGCTCCACGCGGTGAAGGTACCGGCCCGGGCGGCGGGGACCATCGAGCTGCCGCCGGTGGTGCCGCCGGAATCGCCGCCGTACGTCAAGGACATCACCAGCTGGATGATCGCCGGCAAGGGGGACCTGCTGTCGGTCAGCAAGCTCCCCTGCGACGGCACCTTCCCCACCGGCACGGCGCACTGGGAGCGGCGCAACCTGGCGCTCGAGATTCCGGCCTGGGAACCAGAGGTCTGCATCCAGTGCGGCAAGTGCACCTTCGTCTGCCCGCACACCGCCATCCGCGTCAAGGTGTACGAGGAGAAGCACCTGGCCGGACATCCCGCCACCTTCAAGTGGACGGACGTCCACGGCAAGGAGTTCAGCGACCTCCTCTACACCATTCAAGTCACCCCCGAGGACTGCACCGGCTGCGGCCTGTGCGTCCACGTCTGCCCGGCGAAGAACAAGAAGGAGACGCGCCTCAAGGCCATCAACATGACGCCGCAGCCGCCGCTGCGCGAGGGGGAAGCGCGCAACTACGACTTCTTCCTCAAGCTGCCGGAGGTCGACCGCCGCCAGGTGAAGCTGGAAACGCTGCGCGGCTCGCAGTTGCTCGAGCCGCTCTTCGAGGCTTCCGGCGCCTGCGCCGGCTGCGGCGAGACGCCCTACTTGAAGCTCCTCAGCCAGCTCTACGGCGACCGGCTGCTCGTCGCCAACGCCACCGGTTGCTCGTCGATTTACGGGGGCAACCTGCCGACCACGCCGTGGACCACGAACCGCGACGGCCGCGGCCCGGCCTGGTCCAACTCGCTCTTCGAGGACAACGCCGAGTTCGGGCTGGGCTTCCGCCTCACCCTCGACCAGCAGGGGGAGTTGGCTCGCCAGCTGGTGAAGAGGCTCTCGCCGCGGATCGGCGAGGAGCTGGCCAGGGCGATCCTCGAGGCCCCGCAGAGCGATGAGGCCGACATTCACGAGCAGCGCCTGCGCATCGCCCAGCTGCGCCAGCGGCTCGAGGGGATAGATGGCCCCGAGGCCCGCAACCTGCTCAGCGTCGCCGGAGCGCTGGTCCGGAAGAGCGTGTGGATCGTCGGCGGCGACGGCTGGGCCTACGACATCGGCTTTGGGGGGCTCGATCACGTCCTCGCCAGCGGCAAGAAGGTCAACATCCTGGTCCTCGACACCGAGGTCTACTCGAACACCGGCGGCCAGATGTCGAAGGCGACGCCGCGGGCCGCGGTGGCCAAGTTCGCCTCGGCCGGCAAGCCGACCGGCAAGAAGGACATGGCCCTGATGGCCATGAGTTACGGCAACGTCTACATCGCCAAGGTGGCCTTCGGCGCCAATGAAGCGCAGACCATTCAAGCCTTCATCGAGGCGGAGCGGCACCCCGGCCCGGCGCTCATCATCGCCTACAGCCACTGCATCGCCCACGGCATCAACATGGGGACGGCGACGGACAACCAGAAGGCGGCGGTGCAGAGCGGGTTCTGGCCGCTTTTCCGCTACAATCCCGAGTGGGCGCTGGAGGGGAAGAATCCCTTCAAGCTCGATTCCCAGGCGCCGAAGCTGCCCTTCAAGGAGTTCGCTTACAAGGAGATGCGCTTCAACATGCTGTCCAAGAGCTATCCCAAGGAGGCCCAGGCGCTGATGGCCAAAGCGGAGGAGGACATCAAGTCCCGCTGGAGGCTCTACAGCCAGCTGGCAAGCTTGTCGTGCGGCGCCAAAGAGAAAGAAAACGCGGAGGGATGACCCATGCAGCAGCCCGACATCGACCTCTCCACCACGTACATGGGGATCGAGCTCAAGAACCCCATCGTCCCCTCGTCCGGGCCGATGTCCCGGGAGATCGGCGTCGTCCGAGAGCTGGAGGACCACGGCGCCTCGGCCATCGTCCTCCACTCGCTTTTCGAAGAGCAGATCAACCATGAAGCGCGCGAGCTGGCGCACTTCCTCGAGCACGGGACCGAAAGCTACGCCGAGGCCTTGAGCTATTTCCCGGAGCCGGAGATCTTCTGCCTGGGCCCCGAGGAGTACCTCGAGCATCTGCGCCGCATCAAGGAAGCCGTCGGCATGCCGGTGATCGGCAGCTTGAACGGCGTGACCTCGGGAGGGTGGACGGACTACGCCAGGAAGATGGAGCAGGCCGGCGCCGATGCCCTCGAGCTGAACATCTACCACATCCCCACCGACCCCGACATCGACAGCCGCAGCGTCGAGAGCCTTTACGTGGAGATCCTCAAGGAGGTCAAGTCCAAGGTCAAGATTCCGGTGGCCGTGAAGCTGAGCCCGTTCTTCAGCTCCCTGGCCTCCATGGCCAAGCAGCTCGACGATGCGGGCGCCAACGCCCTGGTCCTCTTCAACCGCTTCTACCAGCCGGACATCGACCTTGAAACCCTGGAGGTCTTCCCCAACCTGGTCCTGAGCAGCCACCACGAGGCGCGGCTGCCCCTTCGATGGATCGCCATTCTGTACAACAAGATCAACGCCAGCCTGGCGGCGACCACCGGCATCGACTCGGCGCCCGATGTGATCAAAATGCTCCTGGCCGGCGCCGACGTGACCATGGTATGCTCGACCATCATTCGCCACGGCCCTCGGCGGATCAAGGAGCTGCTGCAGGGGACGCGCCAGTGGATGGAGGAGCGCGAGTACGAGTCGATCGAGCAGCTCAAAGGCAGCATGAGCCACAGCCACTGCAGCGATCCTTCCGCCTTCGAGCGCGCCAATTACATGCGCGCTTTGAACACGTACAGGAAAGATGCTGATCCGATCCCTGGAAAACCCAAGCCTCTACGACCACCCGGTCGAGCGCTTTGAGGTCATCGAGACCCACATCTCGTGGGTCCTCTTGACCGGCCCCTACGCTTACAAGATCAAGAAGCCGGTCAACCTGGGCTTTGTGGACTTTTCGACCCTCGAAAAGCGGCGCCATGACTGCCTCGAGGAGCTGCGCCTCAACCGGCGCCTGGCGCCGCAGCTTTACCTCGAGGTCGTGGCCATCGCCGGCAGCGAAGAATCGCCCGCCATCAACGGCCCCGGTCCAATCCTCGAGTACGCCGTCAAGATGGTGCAATTTCCCCAGGAAGACCAGCTCGACCGCGTGCTGGAGCGCGGCGAGCTGCGCCGCGAGCGCCTGGACGAGATCGTCCGGAAGATCGCCGCCTTTCACGGCCGGATTGACAGAGCCCATGAAGCGAGCGAGTTCGGATCGGTCGAGCGGACCTACCAGCGGGTGAAAGACAACTTCCTCCAGATCCGGAAGGTCATCGACAAGCCGGCCGACCTCCGCCGCCTCTACGACCTCGAGCGCTGGACGGAGGAGGCGCACGCCGCCTTGCTCGAGAAGCTCAGAGCGCGGCGCCGCGACGGTTTCGTGCGCGAGTGCCACGGCGACATGCATCTCGGCAACATGGCGCTCCTCGGCGGCGAGGTCATGATCTTCGACTGCATCGAGTTCAACCCCCACTACCGCTGGAACGACGTCATCAGCGAGGCGGCCTTCCTGGCCATGGACCTCCACGCCCGCGAGCGCCCGGACCTCGCCAACCGCTTCCTAAACAGCTACCTCGAGATCACCGGCGACTACGCCGGCCTGGCCTTCCTGCGCTACTACCTGGTCTACCGGGCCATGGTCCGTGCCAAGGTGGCTTGTATCCGTTTCGGCCAGGGCCCCATGGATGAAGCGGAGAAGCACCACTTGCTCGAACAGTACGCCAAGTACCTCCGCCTGGCCGAGCGCTTCCTCGAGCCGGCGCGGCCCGTGCTGACCATCACCCACGGCCTCTCGGGATCGGGGAAAACCACCGCCACCCAGGAAATCCTGGAGAGGCAAGGAGCCATCCGCGTGCGCTCGGACATCGAGCGCAAGCGCCTCTTCGGCCTCCAGCCCCTGGAGCGCAGCGGCTCCGCCCTCGACGCCGGCCTCTACGGCCCGGAGGCCTTTCAAAAGACCTACAACCGCCTGGCCGAGCTGAGCGAAACCATCCTCGTGGCCGGATATCCGGTCCTCGCCGACGCCGCCTTCTTGAAATGGAAAGAGCGGGAGCAGTTCCGGGCACTGGCCAGGCGCCTGAGCGTCCCCTTCGGCATCCTCCACCTCGAAGCCCCCGAGCAGGTGCTGCGCCAGCGCATCGCCGGGCGCACCGGCGATGCTTCGGAAGCAAGCCTGGAGGTGCTGAAGCAGCAGATCCGGACGCAGGAGAAGTTGAGGGAGGATGAGCTGAAGCAAGTAGTACGTCCGCCGAAGGGGTGATCGCCGTCGAGGGCCCTACAAACGACCAAACATTGTGGCCCCCTTGTAGATTTCTAAAAAATTCCAGAAAATTGTGTTATATTATGTAAGAAGCCATCGCGGCAAAATCCCGTTGGATTTCGACTCAACCCTGCTTCTGAAACTTCTCGGAAGCTGCGAAAATGAACGGGGCAAGCTGCTGCGGCAAGTTCTTCATTCTTTCGAACCTCCGTGGGATTCTCATCGAGAGCAGCTCGCGTCTCCAGCTTTTCATCAACATCGCCGGGATTCGAGGATCGATTTCGCTGAAGCGTGCAGCGATTCTTTTCAGGTCAGTTCCTCCGAAGACAGTCTGGCAGTAGCTAACGTAGGCGGTCCACGTGAACCAGGAGGATGTCCTTACCGACGTCGGCGGCGAGATGGTAGTGACAGACAAACTGGGAAACTCCCAGGAAGACTTCTCCGGCTACTGTGATGAGCGACTTCCGGAGATCATGAATGATAGCAAGCGGCACACCCCAATCCCGGCGTACATCTTTTAAGACGCGCCGTATTTCCTCGCCACTTTCCGAGGTGATTTTCCGGCTTTCGAGGATTTGCCCGCTCAGCGAATCCAGGCATACCAGAAGAACCCGGCTTCCCTCCTCGCAGGTTCCGTCCACGTGAAGAATGTAGCCGCCGCGCTTCCGCATGTCCCTGCGGAGCAGTGGTATGCTCTCTTGGTGAACCGCTTGAAAGTACGCAACGAATTTCTGAGCCAGGTAGCCGATCGTTTTCACGGGGATTTCGATGGAGTTGTGCTGGCGAGTCGACAGATCCGCTTGGATCTCCTCCAACTGTCGACATTCCAGGAACCGGGCCATTCCGATCCGAACCAGCACGTCGTAGGCGACATTCGATCCCGGAGGAACGATTCGCCGTAGTTCGAGAGAGCGAGCAGGAGGGAGTTTGGGGTGGGCTGGGCAGTATCCTTGCCTTTCGATGGCAATGAAGTTCCCGTAGGTGAGAGAAACGACCCGACGCTCCCGGGTGAGCCGAAGACAAAGAGTGCTGCTGCAGGCTGGGCAAACCGCGTCACGGTCCGACCAGTCGAAGTTGAACCGCGGTACTGGAAATACACTTTCCCTCGAGATCGCAGCGGCCTTCTCCTGCTCCTGCTGCAAAATGTCGCAGGCGGCTATGGAGCCCTTTTTTTATCGAGGTCGTACCTCTCGAAGATCGCATCGACCACGGCGCGTGAAATTGGCACCCCCATTCGGTGACAGCGTAGAACGACGTCTTCCCTCCCGGCCTTGGGATCCCTGATCAACTCCAAGAGCGCGGTGATGATCTGCCGGCTGGTTGGACTGGGCTTCTGGTGTTCCTGAAGAAACAACCTTTGTCGATCCACCTGTTTTCTTCGCGCAGCTGGCTTGCGGTTGAAGTAAACGAAGGTGGGGCCGAGTCGTTCTCGATGGATCCTCCTTTCGTGAATCAGTTCCAGCAGAGAGTTGTAAGCCCGGACTCCAAGGATCGTAGCCAGTTCTTCGTGGGTCATTCCACGTTCACCGGTTTCTATGAAGTGCTTGATGGTCTGCTTGAGGTTGCCATGCTTTGAAAATCGCGCTGCTTTCCAGACCCAGAGACCTCGGGTGTCGAATTCCGCGACCTCGGGGATGGTCAAGAACCTCCCAGACCGATTGTAGCTGGAGATGTACCCATGCTCCTTCAACCTACGAAGTACAGTTCTGCCAGAACAGCTAAGCCTATCGCAAAGCTCCTCGAGGGTAAGAACGCGGGGAGCGCGAAACGTTTGCAGAATGTTTGCTTCTTTTCTTGGCCGTCCCATGAGCTTTCATTCCTCTTCTGTCGTTGTCAGTATTTATTCTCTTCAGATAAAATACTGATTATGACATAATCGGCAAAAAAAGGAAGTCTGAACCCGAACGGAACTTCAGCCCAAAGGGGGGAGAATCTATGAGAAGTGTTCTCAGACCTCCAGAAAATGGGCCGAATTGGCGTAATCAGGACTGGTCACCCAGTCGAAAACTGGGTTATTTCAGAGTAGGAATCACTTGGCCCTGGCGAGATCCAACGGAATTTTGTCCTGGTAGCATTTCCACGATCTACGCTTCGCGCCGCCAGACGGTGGAAATGGCCCCCGCGCTGGCTTACTATATACCAGACGCAAGGAGCCCCGGCGCGGGTGAGCCCGGCCCCATGAGAATCGCGATGGTTTGAATCCTCGGTTCACCGGTCGTTTGCTTCACACCTCGCCGAGGCAACCTGGGAAGGGCGGCGCGATGCAATACCCTCGGACTCGCGTCCGGCGCTCGCTGCCGCAATCATCGAATGGATCTTCGCGGAGCATTTGTCATGTCCATTGGTTCCGCCCCCCTGCGCATTGTCTTGGGGCTGGTTCTGTCATTGGCCGGAGCGGCAGCCCTGGCGGCTGAGGCTCCCGCTATTGTGGTCCGATCGCCCGACGGCAAGAACGTGATGGCGCTGGGATTCCGCGGCGAGGGCAAGGAGCGGCAACTGCTATTCGACGTCACCCGGAAGGGGAAGCTGGTCCTCGAACCCTCGAAGTTCGACGCCCAACTGGCCGGCCACACTTCCCTGGCCGCGGGCGCCCGGCTCGATAAAATCGAGAAAGGCACCTCCGACGAAACCTTCACCTTGCCGTGGGGAAAGACCAAGGTCGTCGTCGATCGCTGCTCCTGGGCTCGCGCGCGTTTGGCCAGCGGCGAGGGAGTCGCCTGGGAGCTCGAACTCCGGGGATACGACGACGGAGTGGCCTTTCGATACCTCCTGCCGGAGCAGGAGACTCTGAACGCTTTCCGGCTGGCAGGCGAAACCACCGAATTTCGCTTCGCGGGCGAACCGGCAGCGCTTTACACGACCTGCAAGAACTTCACCACCGACCACGAGACGACCTACGAGAAGAAACGATTCGCCGAACTGCCGCGCGCGGCGCTCATCGACTTGCCGTTCCTGGCGATTTGGCCTGACGGCTCGGCAGCCGCGGTCACCGAGGCTCGCGTTCGCGATTTCACGAACATGTATCTCGAGCGGACCGCTGACCCCAGCCGCGTTGTGCTTGCCAGCCGTTTGTCTCCCCTACCGGGCCGAATGGACGCCGTCGCGGGCCAAACGCCGCATGCCAGCCCCTGGCGCGTGATCCTGCTCTCCGACCAGGCGGGGCGGCTGCTCGAAAGCAACCTTCTGCTTTGCCTGAACGATCCGCCTTCGCTGGACAAATTCGAGTGGGCCCAACCCGGCAAAACCACCTGGCACTGGTGGAACGGAACATTCGAGAGCGGTTTGCCCTTCAATCCGGGAATGAACTTCGCGACGCATAAGTACTACATCGACTTCTGCGCGCGGCACGGCATCGCTTATCATGCGGTGGTCGCCGATGCTCGTCCCTGGTACGTGCAATCGCAATCGTCCTTCAGTCCCGGGCCCGACACCGACATCCTCGCTCCGAGGCCGGAGCTGGAGTTTCCGAGGCTGCTCGAGTACGCGAAGGAGCGCGGCGTGGGCATTCGTCTGTGGATTCACTGGAAAGCGCTCAAGGAACGGATCGAAGAGGCGTTCGCGCGCTACGAGTCGTGGGGAGTCCGGGGTTTGATGGTCGACTTCCTAGATCGCGACGACCAGGAGATCGTGAACTTCTGCGAGAGGGTTCTCGCTTCGGCGGCCCGGCACAAGCTGCACGTCCAGTTTCACGGCTCGTACAAGCCCAGCGGCGAACAACGGACGTTCCCCAACCTGTTCAATCGAGAGGGGGTGCTGAACCTGGAGTACTTGAAGTGGAGCACCCTGTGCACGCCCGACCACAACGTGAACGTCGCCTACACGCGGCAATTGGCCGGGCCGCTCGACTATCATCTGGGCGGATTTCGCTCCGCCTCTCGGAGCCGGTTCGAGGCGCGCGAAGTGAGCCCGTATGTGCTCGGCACGCGCTGCCATCACCTGGCGTTGTACGTGGTGTATGAAAACCCGATGCCGATGATCTCCGACGCGCCCCGAACCTACGAGGGAAAGCCCGGATTCGAGTTTCTCGTCGAAGTGCCGACCACGTGGGACGAAACGCGGTTTGTGGCCGGCGAAGCCAGCGAGTACCTCGTTGTGGCCCGGCGCCAGGGAACTACTTGGTACGCGGGGGGCATCACGAACTGGACGCCGCGCCAGGTGACCGTTCCACTGGGATTTCTTGGCTCGGGCCCATACGAGGCGCGGCTATGGGTTGACGGATCGCCAGACGAGGAACAACCCAACGCCATCCGCACCGAGCAACGCCCCGCCAGCGCCGGCGAAAGCTGGACATTGGACCTGGCGCCCGGGGGCGGCTTTGTCGCCGCGGTGCGCACGAAGAAATAGTGAGCGTGGCGAGTTCTGGCGCCGGGGGTGTGTAGATGCCAGGGCGGGGTCTCTGCCGGCATGAACCTAGATATTGATCTGAATCGATCGAAGGGCCAGGAACCCTACGACAAGCGCCGCAACGCTGTCCGGTTCCGGTCATCTGTCCGACCGGATCCGGTCATGTGTCCGGATCCGGACACCTCTCGCGGTCAGATTCCTGCCGGGACTGGAAGCCTGCGCCCGAAAAATCAGGACTTGCGCGAAAAATAAATTCCTCCTTCTCCTGGCATCGCGTTTGCTTTAAGAATTGCATCGTTTGCCATCGCTTTTCAAGCTTCCATTTCCAAAAACCCAAGAGACCGAAAAGGGGTACCCCATGTGCGCCTGCCACGAATCTCCGACTGAAACTTGCGCCGCCGAAAAAAGCGCCG
>JACQVS010000049.1 GCA_016209605.1 Planctomycetota bacterium | reverse complement strand
GGCGGGGGGCGGCCGATGCTGTAGAGGAACCAGAAGGCGTAAATCGCATCGCTGATGTCGAGGGAGCCGTCATCGTTCGAGTCGGCGGCGTCCCTGCAGTAAATGGTCCCCAGCCCCAGGAACAGGCTGTTCAGGATGACGATGGGATCGGAGATGTCCCACTGGCCGTCGAGATTGACATCCATGCGAATGAAGACGGGGCTGCCGGACCGGACGTAGGTGTAGGCTCGCGCCAGCCTGGCCGTGCCGCCGGGGGTCTGCAGATGGACGTCGACCGGTCCTCTGCCGGCGGCGCGTGGGACCAGGCCCCTCAAGAGGCTCCGGCTTATCACCGTGATGCCTTCCGCGTAACGCTCCCCGAACAGCACCGACGCCGCTCCCGGCTCGGAGGGAATGTTGGCGCCGATGAGGAAGAATAGCGTGCCGCCCTCGACGCTGCCGCTCTTGGGGGCGATTTGATCGATCAACGGCTTCGCCGTGTAAATGAACAGTCCCTTGAAGGACGACGCGCCGAAGGCGCTTTCAATCCTGCCGCCCATCACGCCGAGGTCGCGTCCCGGCGGGATGCGACCGAGCACCACCGCGGCATCGACGAAGGTCAGGGGCTCCAGCGGCTTTCCGTCCAGCCAGATCCTGGTGGTGCCTCCGGGGGTGAAATATTTTCCCTGGATGCCCACGGTCATGCCGCCCGCCACATCTCCCTTGGGAGGAACGAACGACTCGACCTCCGGCGGCCCGAAATATGCGAAGCTTCCCGGCAAGGTGGTGGAGCCGGCGGCGTTGTCGAGGACGATGGTGGTGGTGCCGGCGCGCCCGCCGGGGGGAACGGTTCCGGTGATGGCGGCGCCATTGACGACCTGAAACACCGTAGCCTCCGCCTCGCCGAAGAAGATCCTGGTGCCCTGGGTGGGGGTGAAGTTGGCCCCCTTCAGTATGAAGGGCGCGCCTCCCTTCAAACCATCGAAGGACGGCTCGATGGAGGTGAGCGCCGGACGCGGGATCTCCGGTGTGCCGGTGGCGATCAGCGAGACGTCATCGATGTTCCATCCTCCCGCCGTGCCGAAGGAATTGGAATGGACCTCAAAGCGCAGGCGCACCTCCGCCCGGTTGTCCGCCTGGCCGGAGATGTCGTAGTCCATCAGCCGCCAGGCGCGGTCGAAGGTGTCCCGGTCGCTGGAGGAGAGAAAGACCGCGCGTCCGTTGACCGAGACCAGGAAATTGTCGTGCCGCTCCGCGGTCAGCCAGCGCCGGAAGCGCAAGTGGAGGCCGTGCTTCCCCCGGCAGTCAAGGGGTGGGGACTCGAGGAAGTTGTGGGCCAGGTCCGAGTAAGTTTTGTTGGATCGGTTGTCGAGGGCGAGGTCGTTGCCCCAATGGTAAGGGGGCGAGAAGGCGGCGGGGGGGTCCAGCAGATCCCCGTCGATCAGATCCTCGGGGCTTTCAACCGCCTTCCCGATGGATCCCAGCTGCCAGTCATCCTCGTTCGGGGGATCGGCGTTCAAGAGGAGGCCGTGATTCCAGTTCGATTCGAGCGTGGAGAAGGAGTCAAAGTGCACGGCCTCCAGCTTGCCGACGGCAAAAACGAATGCTTCCTCCTGAGGCGCTCCCTCCGGCAGCACCGCGCGGTCGAAGGGCTCGCCGCGCGCTTCAAGGTAGTAGTGGACGGTGGTGGCGGGGGGAGAGTTGGGGATCTCCCCGCGGAAGGTCCCCGCCCGGAGGGTGGGCTGCATGGGCACGGCATGGTAGAAGCCGCCGCCGTTCAGGGAATAGTGGAGCTTGACTTCCCCGATCTGGATGAACTCGAAGTTCGAGGACACTTTCGCCTCCACGAGGTAGGGGCCTCCCTGGGAGGTGTCGCTCAAGGGGTCGTGCTGGATGGTCAAGTCGTCGGGCAGGAAGAGGCCGAATTTGGCGAAAGACTGGAGGAGGTCTTCTTGATGGGGGGTGCCGTTGAAGAGGTCATCATCGTCATCGTCCAGGATCAGAAAATCGATGACCAGATCTGGAGAGATGAGGGGAGGCGCGAAATAAAGGCTCTTCAGATAGAGTTGCTGGAGCAGGCTCCGGCCGGCCTCGGGGCCTAGCCTGGCCACCAGGCGGTTGCGCAGCTCCCACAGCAGGCCGCCGATGATCTGTCCGCTGAGGTGCGGCCCCGCGAACAGATCATCCGGGTAACGGACGGCGGCTTGAGAGAGGTCCCGCACGTTCAACGAGCCGTCGCCGCGGAGGCCGTTGATGGCGGCGCCGATGACGGGCTGATCCGTCATCAAGACCACCAGGCCGTCCGCCATGCCTTCACTGTAAGCGGGCATGATCGGCTTGTCGCTGAAGGCGCTCCAGATGACGAAGTGGGCGTACTCGTGATAAATGATGGTGGAGTAGGCGGTGTTGACGCAGGCGTTGGATCTGAAGAAGGCCAGATAACCCTCTCCCTCGGGGAAGAACGAGGCGTTGCACCGCTCCGTCAGGTTGACGCGGGTGCGCACCGGCCGATCCAGCTCGGTGAATGCGGGGTCGAGCGATTTCACGAAATCGTGGGCCCGGTTCACCTCCACGAAAGCGTTGATTTGCGCGGTGGTTTGCTCCTCCGGCGTTTCGTTGAGGGCGATGGTCACGGGAAGGGCGGTGGTGATCCGGGTGGAATAGAACAGCTCCTCGCCGCCGGCGTTTTCCACCCGGCAGTAGGGTCCGGATAGAAAGGTGCTGAGCACCGCCGATTCTTCGGGGATATTCAAGGCGAAGGAGCCATCGGCGTTGGTGAAGATGGAATGGTCGTCGCAAACGACCTGGAGGTGGGGGAGGGGCGCGGCCACGGGAGGATTCCAGGGGGTGTCGGGAAAAAGCCCGGGAGTCGCCCAGCCCTTCACCGAGCCTTTAAGATCGCCGAAGGAAACACGGTTGAAGCGCCCGAGGATGGCCGCCTCTCTTGGCGGGGAGAATGAGGACGTCTCCGAATGGGCGCTGGAATTTTTCAACGCGGCGATGAAGTAAGTCCAGGCGGTTCCATCCTCCATGGAGGCGGCGGCGACCTCCCAGGCCAGGCATGGGACCACTCTGGCTCCAGGCGCCGCCGGCGAGGGGGGGGACGCGATGGTCCCATCTCTTCCTCGGGTCACCGGGACGGGGAGGATGACCAGGCGGGTTCGCGGCGGCCGGTAGCTCTCCAGGCCCCCGGCGCCGCCGGCGTGGTCGCGCGCCGCCTGAACGGCCTCTTGGGGATCGATGGCCGCCTCCGCCGCGAGGGGGTCCGCGGGGAGGCTGGAGAGCAGCTTCCTCGGGATCAAGTCGCTTTTGATCGAGAGGACTCTTCCGGAGGCGGACACGACCAGATCGCAACCCGCCGACCAGACGGGAAGGGCGCCATGATACTGGGAAAAGCGCCAGAGCTGAGACCTCCCCAGGTCGCGCCGGCCGTCGAAGCGCAGGTCTTCCTGCGGATCGACCGGGAAGAGGCCGGGATGCCGGCCCAAAAGCCGCCGCGCCGCCGCCGCTGCCGCCTCGTCGCTCTCAACGGCCAGCGCGGGAGCGCTGCCGGCTTCGAGGTCCAGCCGCAGCCCTGCGGCCAGCAATCGATGGGGCGTTTGGGTCGCTTCGTTCCACCGCACCAGCCAGGGACCGGGATTTTCTTCAAGGAAGCGGCGGAAGTCAGGATGGCGCGCGGAGAGCAGTTGCTGCAATGCTGGCCGGTCGGCATAAGGGTAATAAACCGCCGGCGGGACCTCCTCCCAGTATGGAAAAAGCATCCCCTCGGGATCGGCGCCTTGCAAACGGAGCGCCCAGAGCGAACCCACCCCCGCCAGGGCCATGGCAGTGAAAATTTTCCAGCCTTTCATGAGAGTGGGACGGATAAATTCTTCCTCCGCAACTTCTCCGCGAGATGCGGAGAAGTTGCGGATAGCTCGGTTGCGGGCGGAGCCCGCATTATGCAAACCAGCAAAAAAATGACGCCAGACACGCCCGTGGCTGCGATCAGAACCCATTCAGCATCTGGATGTGAAGTATACAGCAAAGACCGCGTGATGCAAAGTCTAAGACGCGCAGGAAACCGAGGATTGCAACAGGTCGGAGAAGATCCCCGGCGGCGCCAGGTGATGGCCTTCCAGGGGCGCGGTTTTCAGGAGGCCGGCGGTCAGCTGGCCGCACCCTCCTCCAGTCCTCTTGCCGCTCGAGAAGCGCACCTTGACGGGGAGGTTCAAGCGGCGGAGCGCGGTGGTGAACCGCTTGACCTCCGCCCAGGTGGGAGGGCGGTAGCGGCCATCGGTGGCGTTGTAAGGAATGACGTCGAGGATGACCGGCATGCCCTTGAACACGGCGCTCAGCGCCTCGATGTCCTCGCCATCCATGTTTTCCCCAGGGATGGCGACGTACTCGATCACGGCGCGGGGATTCCAGTCGCGCGAGGCGATGTAGGCGCGGATCGATTCGACCAGGGAGTCGAGGGGATAGGTCTTCTCGATCGGCATCAGCCTGCGCCGCTTCGCGGGAATGGCCGAGTTCAGGGAGAAGTAAAGCGGGAAAGGGTGGCGCTCGCGGGCGTAGCGCTGGATGGCCGGCACCACGCCGGCCGTCGAGAGGATGATCCGGCGCGTCGAGATCTGCGCCCCCTGGCGGTCGGTGAGGCGGTAAGCGGCCTCGAGGACCGCGTCGTAGTTGAGGAGCGGCTCGCCCATGCCCATGAAGACGATGTCGGTGACGCGCTGTTTCTGGAGGCGCTCGGCCCAGGCGTGCTCCTCGACCATCTCGGCCGCGGTCAGATTCTGGCGGAGGCCGAGGAGGCCGGTGGCGCAGAACGAGCAGGCCAGAGGGCAGCCCACCTGGCTCGAGAGGCACAGGGTGAGATCGCGGCGCCGCGGAATGGCCACCGCCTCCACGTAATGCGCCTCGCTTTCCCTTCGCAGGCGGAGCACCATGCGGCAGCTCCCGTCGTAAGGGCTGGTGAGGGCTTGCTCGAGCACGAGGAGGGGCTCGATCCGCAAGCCCGCCTCGAGCATGCGGCGCTTGGCCCGGGCGACCTCAAACCGCTCGGCGATCTCAGCCGCCGACATGGCGTGAAACTTGAACAGCCACTCCTTGAGCCGGCGGGCCAGATTGACGGCCTGGCGCTCGTCTCCGCATTGGGAAAGCAGGGCGCCGGCCAGCTCTGCGGGCTTGAGGGCGCGGGCGAGAGGTCGGTGGCTCATGTCAAACCTACCGGCTCAAACCTACCGGCACGGCACGGTGCAGCCTTGCCCGATGCAATCCGGCGGGAACCACAGGAAGTCGGTGTCGGCCGGCCCGGGATAGAAGTACAGGAAGGCGTTGGCGTGCTCCTGGGTGGCGACGTGCGGGCCGAAGCAGAACTTCTGGTCGGTCTCGTTCACGTAAGTGGTGCGGTAGACGATCCCCCAGCCGGGAGGGAACTCTGGCCCGTCGGCGCCGAAGAGGTTGAACGGCGGCTCGTCCCAGTTGTCGCTGAAGAAGATGGTGTTTTCCGGCCCCATGCGGTCGAACTCGGCAGGTCCGCCAGGGGCTGGGAGCGCCGGGCTGCCGTCGAAGTTCTGGTTCTGCCCATCCCAGCGCCGGATCTCGAAGGTCTTGCCGCGCCAGTGGAAGTGGCCGGTGACCGCCGCCGCCTTGACCGGCACGTTGTGGCCGTAGTGGCTGAAGGTGACGCCGTAGTCGAAGGAAATTTCCGGCGTATTCGGGGGGATGCGGATGCTCTTATTCTGCAGGAACAGGGCCCCCAGGGGAACCGGCGGCACGCCGGTCTCCATGGCGTGGAGGTTGATGGCCGCGCAGCCGCCGATGGGGGAAATCTGGCTGCCGATGTTGACGAAGTGGATCTGGGCCAGGGTCTGCTCGTGCGCCTTGAACTTGACTCCGGCGCCCGGCGGCAGCGTCCAGTCCAGCCGCCCCACCTGGCTCGAGGCCCGCAGGCTCCAGTCCTGGAAAGGGACGACGACGAAATTGTCCTCGAAGTAGCCGTCCGCGTAAGGTTGGGGCGCGCCGGTGAAGAAGTTCAGGTGGTGGCTTCCCGGCGGGTAGAGGAACTCGATGCGGTTGACCCAGAAATCCTCAGCGCTTTTCAGCTTGAAGTAGTAGTTGCGCTGCACCTCCTCGCCGACCTTCACCGCGAAGGGCGGGATGAGGATCTGCTCTCCCTTGGCCGGCAGGGGGAGCATGATGTCCTGCGGCGTCGAGGGGACGGCGCCGTCCTCGATCCAGTGCCGGATCAAGTCGATCTGCTCATTGCCGAGCGGCCGGCCGACTTGAGGCATGCGGTCGCCGTCGCTGGCGCTGAGATCGCCGGTGAGCTTGCGGAGGAGGAAGCTTTCATCGGGGTAGCCGGGCTTGACCAGGAGGAGGCCGGCGTCGCGGGCCGATGTGGTGGAAGGCGCGACCTGGATCAGCTCCGAGTAGGCGCGAGGGCCCTCGAGCACCAGGCCTCCCTTGGCCGCGAGGCTCGAGTGGCACGAGGTCGATGCGCAGCTCGTGGCGAAGATCTCCCGGCGGATGTGGGCGAAGAGGCCGTTGTCGCAGTTGAGGTCGTCGGCGCTCAGGTCGACGCCAGCGGCGGGATACGGCCCCGGCAGCTCGGTGTTGCCAAGGAAAAGGAAGCCGAGGACGGTGATGGCGTCGGTGACGCTGGGATCGCCGTCGTCATCGGCGTCGAGGGCGTCGATACAGTAGGGGTCGTGGAGGCCCAGGAACAGGTACTCGAGGGAGAAGATGGCATCGTTGAGCTCCACTTGACCGTTCTGGTCGGCGTCGCCGCGGATGAAAATGCCCCCCTCGCCGTTGGCGGTAAAAGTCGGCCCGCCTGGATGCGCGGAAAGGCCGGAGGTGCGAGGGCCCAGAAAGGCTAGTAGGAAAGCCAAGCAGCAGGAAAACGATCTTGCCATTTACATTGTTCTCCGATAATTTCGGTGCCTTGAAAAAGCCAATGGATCATCTGGAATCCCAAATCACCATGCAGCTTCTCATTATAGAGTTTGCTGTAACAAAACGAAACTTTTATTTCAGCCCTGGTCATACCTTAGTGCCGGCTTTCTTAAATCCTTGTGGGGTTATAGCGGATCTTTTGCATACCCTTGCCCAACGCCATGCGCGCCATCGTCTTTGACCAGCCGGGAGGGCCGGAGGTCCTCCGCGTCGCCAACGTGCCGGACCCCATCCCGGGGCCAGAAGACCTGCTCATCCGCAACTTCGCCGCCGGGGTGAACCGCGCCGACTTGCTGCAGCGCCGCGGGCGCTATCCGCCGCCGCCGGGAGAGTCGGAGATCATGGGACTCGAGTTCGCCGGCGAGGTCCTGCAGGCGGGGCCGAAAACCGCCGGCTTCAAGACCGGCGACCGCGTCTGCGGCCTGCTCGCCGGCGGCGGCTACGCTGAGAAGCTGAAGGTTCACCACCGCCTGGCGGTGCCCATCCCGGACCACTTCTCCTTCGAGGCCGCGGCCAGCGTGCCGGAGGCCTTTTTCACCGCCTACGAGAACCTCTTCACCGAGGGCGGGCTCGGCGCCGGCGAGGCGGTCCTCATCCACGCCGGCGCGAGCGGCGTCGGCACCGCCGCCATCCAGTTGGCAAAGCGCGCCGGCGCGCGGGTGATCGCCACCGCGGGCTCGGAGGAGAAAGCGCAGCGCTGCCGGGCCCTGGGGGCCGACCACGCTATCAACTACCGCGCCGAGGATTTCGCGTGCCGGATTCTCGAGCTCACCGGCTCGGCCGGCGTCGACGTGGTCCTGGACTTCATCGGCGCCAGCATCTGGGACCGGAACATCGAGGTCTTGAAGCCCAGGGGCCGCCTGCTGGTGGTGGGGCTTCTCGGCGGCGCCAAGGCATCCGTCGACCTGTCGAAGCTTCTCTTCCGCCGCCTGCGGGTGATCGGCACGGCCATGCGCGGCCTGCCGCTCGAGGAGAAGATCGCCATCACCGACCGCTTCCGGGAGCGCGTCCTGCCGGATCTGGCCGCCGGCCGGCTGCAGCCGGTCATCGACCGGGTCTTCTTGATGGAGGAGGCCCCGGCGGCGCACGAGCGCATGGAAAATAATTTGAATACGGGTAAAATCATCCTCCGTCTCTGACTTTTCGACGCGGCGTCTTCGACGTGTCGAAAAGTCAGAGACTTGAGCTTTGGCTACCATTTAACCGGTCTATTGAAATAAGGCTTCCCTATGACCTCAGACGATCGTGGCTTTAAACCGATCAGCTATCCTCATCCGCTTAGTTCACCACCTTCCAGGCGCCAGTTCATGCACCAGGCCCTGGTCGGCAGCGCCGGACTCTACGGCCTCGCCAGCCTGCGCCGCTGGCCTCTGCTCGGCGGCGAGGAGCTTCCGGCGCGGCTCAAGCTGCCCCCCGACCTCCTCGCCGTTCCGGACCGCTCGGCTTCGGCGCCCGCCGATCCGGTGGCAATCGAGCGCTGCCGGAGCTACGACCTCGCAGCCCTCTCCGAGAGCCTGCAGAAGGCGTTTGACGCGCTGGGCGGCCTCCCGGCGCTGGTGCGGGGGAAGGCGGTGACCGTCAAGCTCAACATCACCGGCGATGGGCGCCAGAAGATGGCCGGTTTGCCCGCCGAGCGGACCTTCCAGACCCATCCCGCCATGGGGGAGGCGCTGGCGGGCCTGCTCGCCAAGGCCGGGGCGAAGCGGATCGTCTTGGCGGAGAGCTACTACCGGCCCAAACCGCCGGAGGAGATCCTCAAGGCCCACGGCTGGGATCCGAAGCGCCTCCTCAGCGCGGGGGAGCACAAGGTGGAATTCGCCGACACCCGCAACCGCGGCCCCTTCAAGGACTACGCCACCTTGAAGGTCCCTTACGGCGGCTACGTCTACCCGGCGTATCTCCTCAACCGGCACTACGCCGACACGGATGTGTTCATCTCGCTTGCCAAGCTCAAGAACCACGTCACCGCCGGCATCACCGGCGCCGTGAAGAACCTCTTCGGCATCGCCCCGACGGCGCTCTACGGCAACGACTCGCCCAATGAGAACACCACCGAAAACCGCGGCGACACGCTCCATTCCGGCACCCGCCCGGTCCCCGGCGGCGTCCCCAAGGACCGCTACCCGATGCCGGAGGAGCTGCTCAAGGACGCCGCCCAGGCCGGGCCGTACCGCGTGCCTCGGGTGACCGCCGACCTTCTCGCCCTCCGGCCCCTTGACCTCGCCATCGTCGACGGCATCGAAGCCGTCTCCGGCGGCGAAGGGCCGTGGTGCCCGCCCCCCCACAAGCACACCCGGCCGGGCGTGATCGTGGCGGGAAGGAACGCGGTGGCGGTGGATGCGGTGTGCGCCGGCATCATGGGCTACGATCCGCAGTCGGGCTACGGCGAGTTCCCCTTCCCCGGAGAAAACCACTTGAACTTGCTGGCCCGCGCCGGCGTGGGCTCGAACGACCTGGCGCGCCTCGAGATCCGCGGCGTGGCACTGAAAGAGGCGCTTTACGAGTACCATCCCAATCCTGCGAAGCCGGGCTGGGTGAAGCGGAAGCTCGTGAACGGATAAAACATTCAAGTTTCATTCGTTCGGCTTCTTGAAACGATGATGGGATGGAAAATCAAGTTTTGACGACAAAAACTGAGCCGTGGCGACTTCGCCTCGCCATGGTGGTGCAATTCGCCATCGGCGGGGCCTTCCTCCCCTTCTTGAGCTTGCACTTCCGCGACCAGCGGCTCGACTTCAAGCAGATCGGCTGGATTTACTTCACCGCCTCCTTGATCAGCGCCACCATGCCGCTTCTCTGGGGGATCGTCGCCGACCGCTTCCTGCGTGTCGACCGGCTGCTACTGGTCCTTCATCTCCTGGGGGCGGCTGCCATTTTCCTCCTCTCGCTGGAAGACACCTTCTCCGGCCTGCTGCTGGCCTACGGATTCTGGTCCGCCACCAGCTGGCCGAGCGGCGCGCTCTTCAACGCCTTCTGCTACCACAGCCTGGCCTCGCCGGAGAAGCAGTACGGCAAGCTGCGCATGTGGGGTTCGGTGGGCTGGATGCTCCCCTCGCTGCCGGTCTGGCTGTGGCTGTCGCTCCAGGGGAATAAAGATGTGCACTTCGTCCTCTGGCTGGCCGCGGCCGTGGAAGCGGGCTTCCTCTTCCTGGCGTTCATCTTGCCCGCCGCCCCTTCTGAAAGCGGGTTGCCCGCGGGCGCCGGGGAGTCGCGGGGGCAGGCGGAGGGCTGGAGCGAAGGGGAAGGCGAGGCCCTCCCCTTCAAAGCGGCCTTTTTCCGGCTGCTCTCGCAGCCGGGATTCCTGGTGCTCCTCTTCATCGCCTTCCTGATGTACTGGTCGCACACCGTCAACTTCTACTACTCGCCGGTTTATCTGGAGCAGTGCGGTCTGCCGCGCCAGTGGATCGGGCCCCAGCAAAGCCTGGGGGTGGCGCTGGAGGTGATGACGTTCTCGAGCTTGCCCTGGGCCCTCCGGCGCTTCGGCTACCTCGGATCCTTGAGCCTCGGCTGCGGCGCCATGCTGCTCCGCCAGCTGATCTTCGTCTTTTCCCAGGACACGCGCCTCCTGGTCGCCAGCTCGCTGCTTTCGGGGGTCAGCGTCGTCCTTTACCTCACCCCGCTCAGCCTGGCGATCGATGAGATCGCCGGCCGGAAGGTGCGGGCCTCCGCGCAGACGCTGCTCCTCATCGCCGGCCCGGGCTTCGGCAGCATGGCCAGCCACCTGGTTTCCGGGATGCTGGCCGACCAGCCCCGCTTCGGCCTGGCGGCGGTTTTTTTGTCAGCGGCGTTGACGGCGCTCCTCTCGATCGGGCTCATGCCCTTCGGCCTGGTGGGCTTCCTGGAAAGAAGAAGGTCGCGCCCCGAGGCGGTGAAAAGCGGACTCTGACGTAAGACAGCCAAGGCCGCAACCAATGGTCCAGGCCGAAGAAAGAAAAGATGAAGAGGATTGAACCGCAAAGACGCAGAGGTGAGCTCCGCGACCAAGCCGCTACGCGGCTCGGTGCCCGGCGCAGGAGCGAATGGCCGGAGGAGCCGGGTACCCGCTTGCGGGTGCACGAAGTGGTCGCTCCGAGGCCCGCCTGGAGGC
>JACQVS010000052.1 GCA_016209605.1 Planctomycetota bacterium | reverse complement strand
GGGCCCCAGGAGGCCACCGCCGGACCGTGCTTCGCCGAAATGGCGAACCGCTCCCAGCTATCGGTCTCGACCGGCGAAGGATGCCAGCTTCCATCGAACCACTTGTGGTAAACCGCGTCGTCGCTCCCCACCACGAAGAGATCCAACCGCCCGGGGCCCCAGGAGGCCGCCGCCGGACCGTGCTTCGCCGAAATGGCGAACCGCTCCCAGCTATCGGTCTCGACCGGCGAAGGATACCAGCCCCCTTGAAACCACTTGTGATAAACCGCGTCGTCGCTCCCCACCACGAAGAGATCCAGCCGCCCGGGGCCCCAGGAGGCCGCCGCCGGACCGTGCTTCGCCGAAATGGCGAACCGCTCCCAGCTATCGGTCTCGACCGGCGAAGGATGCCAGCTTCCATCGAACCACTTGTGATAAACCGCGTCGTCGCTCCCCACCGCGAAGAGATCCAGCCGCCCGGGACCCCAGGAAGCCGTTGCCGGACGGTGCTTCGCTGAAATGGCGAACTGCTCCCAAAGATTTATATCCTGGAGCGATGGCTTCCAGTTTCCGTCAAACCACTTGTGGTAGACGGAGTTGTCGGTTCCAACCACGAACAAGTCCACTCGGCCCGGCCCCCACGAAGCCGACGCCGGCGCGCCTTTTGAAAGGACGTAGAAAGGCTCCCAGCGATAGAAGTCCACGACATGTATGTCTCCGCTGCTGAGAGCGACCGATGTCCCCATTCCCGGGCCGCACCCGCCTGGTCGATCGGCGATATTTCCCGGTATGACCGGGTACTGCATGATGGAATCACAATCATACAGGCCGAAGTGAAATGCCTCCTCTCTGCTCTTCATCTTGTAATTCTTACCATCGATCACCGACCCATCCACCAGAACGAATTTGTCCCGGTCGCGCCGCTGCTGCTCATTCCAAAGCCCGATGGCGTGGCCAATTTCGTGCATCACGGTTTGAGGCGTGATCGATCCCCCCGGACCCGGCGGGCAACCGATGATCTGGGCGCCTCCCTGCCGGCCGACGGGGCTGGCGCAGATGCTCGGGCTCTTCGTAAAAAGGATGGAATCGGATTCGCCGGTATGAACAAGAAGCTGCAATTGCGTCTTCATATTCCATTCGCTGATCGCCTGCAGCACCGCCTGCGCAGCAGGGACATCCATGGTGATATCAGCCGCAATTTCGTACGGCACCACGGCACCGGGCCAGCGGTGCGACCAGCTCGCTGAAATCACTCCCATGATCGTCTCCTTTCTGAAAGTGAGATATGCCCCGACAGTCAACCGTGAGCTCAAGGGGCCTTGTACCGTCCAATCTAAAGCGGAAGCCCGCCACTCTCAAGGCTATTTTTTACCAAGGGCTATCCAGATAGCAGCTCCTTCATTCTGAATCGGACTCGGCTTATTATATTGAATATGCTTTTTCACCATCGTCAGGTGCCCGTCGAGTCGATGCTTCGAGAGGTTCACGGCTGGCTTCAGGTCAGTGAAGGTCAGCTGCTTTATGAGCTGTCCAGAGATTGGCCTGGAAGCGGACGAGTTGTAGAGCTCGGATCTTATCAAGGACGCTCCACGGTATGTCTGGCTTCAGGGCTCAGGGACCGCCGGGAAGGAGCCTCCCCGCTCATCGCCATCGATACGCATCGAGGATCAAAGGAGCATCAGCCTGGAAAACTCTATTTTGATCCCGATACCTGGGATCGAGAGAAAGCAACGGTGAATACCTTGCCATTTCTGCTAAAAAATCTTGCCAGGTTTGGACTTTCTGAATATGTCGATGTCTGGCGCTGCTCATCCGTCGAGGCCGGCGCGAGATTCAAAGGGGCCATCCGCATTTTGTTTATCGACGCCGATCACGACGAAACCTCTGTCCGCCAAGACATCCTGTGCTGGGGCGTCTTTCTTGGACCGAAGGGCGTGATGATTTTACACGATGTGGGTGTTTGGCCGGGCCCCACTCGGGTTGCGGAAGAAGTTTTGAGGCAGGGAAGATTTCGAATATTGCATCGGGTGGCGACAACCCTGGCGCTTGTTTCAGGGGAATCCTGAGCCGCTGGCGGCGCCGGCCGAAAGACCATGGACCTGGGCCAACTCCTGAAAGCTTGATCTGGATCGACGACCAGCCCCATTTCGATAAAATCATTCCTGGATTTCTCTTGAAATGGGTTCACTGACAAAATAATAATGTGCCAAGGTGATCGAAACGACATTCAGGCAGTAGACTAACTCACAAGGGAGAAAATTATGTCAAACGGCTCCTCCTCACCACCTCCTGGGTATTCTCCCAGTCCTCCGGGAGACGTTAGCAGCGGGATCGCGACCATGCACTCTTACGATTGCGGATACGCGGCCGGCCACTGCGCCGGGTTCAAGCTCGGCTCCGTCAAGGGCAAACTGTATTTGATCATCGGCCTGATCATCGGCCTGGTCCTTGGACTCATCCTTGGGCTGGTCCTCGCCAATGTCTTGATCGCCCTCAAGCCTTGAATAACGGTGGAATAGCAGTCTCATCTGAAATCCGGCGCAGCTTTGCCGTTCGTCCGGGTGCCGCGAAACCGCGTTACGGTGTCGAGGAAAGGGCGCTTCGAACCGGCCAGCTCAGACCGAAATAGCCGGCGTACCAGAACTCATCATGAACGCGGCGGCGGAGAAGGAACTCTCGTTCCCGCTCAACGCTGGCGCGCTTTTCCGTGAATCGCCTCCAGGCGATTTCCCACAGCTCAGCGGAGTGATGGGCTTTAAAACCTCTCACCCACTCCTCCCAGACTTGATCGGTGAAATTTTTTCTCGCCATGCGGAGCCGGTTCACCGCCGGAGCCTCCTGGGAGACGGAAAAGGTGTCGAAATCCTGGCGGAAGCGATGGCCGATGGTCGCCGTCGGGTCGTGAAGGATGGGGTGGCCCATCAGCCAGGCCTTGAGTCCGAGATCCAGATCTTCGGTCCCCCACTCGATCATGTCAGGATCGAAGCCCCGTAATTTCTTATAAAGCTTCCGGCTCAAGGCGAAACAGCAGCCCTGGAGGGCTGGACTCTCCAGGAACCGGCCGCGCTGCCGCATCTTTTCGACATTTTGAAACCAGCCGTTGTCAAAGGACTCCAAGGTCATGGAATAGCCGTAGCCAACCTGGTTCATTTGGTTTTCCCATCTAGCGCAGTCCAGCGCCGGCACGCGAGGCATGAAGAGGGCCTCCCCGCGGAGCTCCTCGACATCGTTGATCAAGCGCTCGATGGCCCAGGGCTCAGGCTTGCAATGGCCATCCTGGAAGACCAGCACTTTGCCCCTGGCCTTGCGGGCCGCCAGGTCCTTTGAAGCCGGACCCCCGCGCCGCACCTGATTCCTGAACACGCGAACCTCGGGAGAGCGCCGGCGAGCCTCCTCGGCGCATCCGTCCGTGGACGCATCATCCACCACCACAATTTCGCAGCGCAAATTGCCGGCGGTCTCGATGGTGGACTGGATGGTCTTCCAAAGCAGTTCTCCCTCGTTGCACGCCGCGATCACGATGCTGGCTCTCATTGACCTCCTCGGATTTTTGCGCCTTCGGCGCGCGGCTTCAGCGCGCCAAGGGCTAAGTATAGCATATCGAAAGCGTTGTGAAAGGCAGGTGCGGTCGTGAAAGGCAGGTGCGGCTGTTTCCAGGCGGTCCGTTTCTGGATCTTTTGCTTCCCAAGGAAGGCCCAAGAGGTATGATGGGGGTGTCGGCGGGAAAGAAGCCTTCCATTTTTGGCGTTGGATTCCATGCCAGATCGCGCTCCTAGTTGTGGGAGGTTCGTTGAACAGGAGGATCATTGGACCACAACTTCAATAGCAAGCCCTGGAAGACCTCTTCGACCTTGCGGCTGGTCCAGAGAGCCCAGCTCGGCGATGCCCAGGCTTTCAATGAGATGCTCCGCCGATACCAGGACCAGCTTCTTTCCTTCATTTTTTTGCGCCTGGGCCCGCGGCTGCGACGTAAGATTGAAGTGGAAGACATTTTTCAAGAGACCGTCTTGAGGGCGTTCCTGTCCCTGAAAGATCTGCGCTGGCAGAACAACAGGTCTTTCTTCCAGTGGCTGGGGGCCATCGCCGAGCATGTGATCAAGAACCAGGTGCGCTACCACTTTCAAACCCTGAAGAGGGGGGGATGCTCTGAAGAAGAGGATGCGAGGCAGGAGGATATGCCGGTAGAACTCCAAGAACTCATGGACTCCAGACAGACCAGCCCCAGCAAGGCCCTTTTCCGGGAGGAGCGCTTCAAGCGCCTCGAAGAGGCTCTGAGAAGCCTCAAGAAGGACTACCGGGAGGTCATCATCCTCGCTCGCGTTCGCGGCCTGCCCATCCCCGAGATCGCCAGGAGGATGAACCGCTCCGCGGACGCCGTATCCATGCTGCTGTTGAGAGCTCTACGGAAGCTGAAATCGACCTTTGGAGATACCGACAGCTATCATCTTCCGCCCCTCAGCCTGGAAAAACTCGCTGGGGAGAACGGCTGCTCCAGCTCCCGAGGGACCGGCGCCGGTGATGCAGACGAGGCAGCGAGTCAAGAACCGACATCCGGCGGCTGAAATCGCCGGCGAGGGTTTGAATGTAAAGGGACACCTCATGATCCAGAGATCCGACGGCCAAGCGAAATCCACGCAGTCCGGCCATGAGGAGCGGGATCGGAATCTGGCCAGATACCTGGCTGAGTACCAGAACCGCCTGGCCGCCGGTGAGATCTCCAATGTGCGGCAATTCCTTGAAGGGCATCCGGACATCGATCCGGAACTGGCTCGGGAGTTGAAACAATTGGAGGAGGGCGCATTTTTCTCCGGAGGCGATCGAGATCCGGAAGAATTTGGAGGCTTCAAGCTCCTCCGGAGGGTCGGGCAGGGCGGCATGGGGATCGTGTACGAGGCGCTGCAAGTTTCGCTGGATCGCCGCGTCGCCTTGAAAATCTTGCCGGCGAGCCTGGTCGCTGACCCTAAAGCGGTGAAGCGCTTTCAGCGGGAAGCCAAGGCGGCGGCCCTCCTCCAGCATCCCAATATCGTCGGGGTTTACGCCCTGGGCATTGAAGGGGGCGTCCCCTACTATGCCATGGAGTTCGTGCAGGGCGAATCTCTCGACCAGCTCCAGCGCCGGATCCGCCGCCGGCATGAAAACGGCGAGCGCGGCCGAAAAGTGGAGGTGTTACCTTCTTCCAACTTCGAGTCGGTAATGGACCTCCTGGCCGATTCCTGGCCTCAATATGGCGAGCCCGCCACTCGGCCGGAAGGGCTTTCCGGGAGTCCCCTCCCTCCCCTCGAATCGCCGCCCCTCACCACCGATTCCTCCTCATCTGTTTCCCCGCTCCACGGTTATTCTTTTTATAGCCGCATCGCCGGCGCTTTCGTCGAGGCGGCAGAGGCCCTGCACTTCGCTCACACCAAAGGGGTGATCCATCGCGACTTGAAGCCCTCCAATATCATGCTGGACTCCAACGGCCACCTGCGCATCCTGGATTTTGGGCTCGCCCGCGTCGAGGGCCAGGCGAACCTCACCTTGTCCAGGGAGCGCCTCGGAACGCCCCTTTACATGAGCCCGGAGCAGGCCAAGGACCCTCCCGGGCCGGTGGGGCCGAGCACGGACATCTACAGTGTCGGAGCGACCCTCTACGAGATGCTGGCCGGCCGGCCCCCCTTTCAGGGGAGGAGTTCGAAGGAGATCCTTGAGAAGATCGTCTACACCGATCCATTGCCCCTGCGCCGGCTGAATCCCCGAATTCCCAGGCCTCTTGAGCTCATCGTCTCGAAGTGCATGCGCAAGGATCCCCGCAAGCGCTACGCCACCGCCGAGGCTCTGGCGCAGGACCTCCGCCGATTCATCCGGGGCGATCCTGTGGAGGCGGATCCGCAGCCGTGGTACGAGCAGTTCGTGCGGCAAGCCTGGCGCTATCGGAGAAGAGCCCTGGAAGCGGTCGCCGTCCTGGCGCTCGCCGTGACGCTGCTGGCGCTTTTCTTGGTCATGAAGAACGAGCAAAACCGCGAGAATACCAGCAAATTCGAGAGCAAGCTGAGCGCCGCCATCGTATCGATCAAGAAGAAGGATCTTCTGTCCCCGGTCATTGACGCTGTCAGCGCGGAGGGAGAGGCGAGGGCAGCACCGCCTTTCATGATTGAAACGCGGCTCAATCAAATGTTGCGTGGCAGCCCGGGCGCTTTCGTCAAGCAGGTCACGGCGGAGGCGCTCGCCGATCTCGGCGAGGATCCCCTGCAAGAGGCCGAGGAGCGGCTCCGGGAGGCGGCGGAAATTTTTCCCGACCACTCAATAGTCTATTATTATCTCGCTCGCGTTCACGCCTCCCGGGGGCAGTTCAAGGAAGCCGAGAAAAATTTATTCAAGGCGCTCCAGCTCAAGAAGGACCTGGTGCCGGCCTGGAGCCTCCTGGCTTCGGTCCAAGAAAAGAATAAAAGTCCTCGGTCGAAGGAGGTCCAGGAAGCCTTGAGTTCAGCGTTGCAATCCTCGGACTCCGGCTGGCAGAAGGCGTGGCTCGACGCGCAGGACGCGGCGCTGGGATTCCAGTGGAGGAGGGCGGCGAGCGCTTTCGACGAAATCGACCTCCGCTTCGAGGGCTTGCCGGAGCCGTATCCCGGCTTCAAGCTCGAGATCTTGCTGGGGAAAGGAGTCGCGTACCTCAAGGCCGGCCGGCATCTCGAGGCGCTGGTGGCCTTCGGAGCCGCGAGATCGTTTTGGCCGGACCTGCTCGAGCCCAGGCTCTTGATGGGGAAGATCTTTCACCTGAAAAATGAGCCGGCGGCGGCCGGGAACCTCTTCGAGGATCTGTTCCAGGAGGCCGAGACCAAGGGCCTTCCCGCCGCGGACCGAGCGGCCAAGGAAATCGCCCTCACGCACCTTGACCTGGGAGACCTCGAGAAGGCGCTGCTGTGGTCGGAAAAAATGAGCCCGGGCGCCGCCAAGCTGATCCTCCAAGCCGAGATCTTTCGCTCCCGCAAGCAATTCGACAAGGCCTGGGAGGCCGGCGAGAAGGCTCGCGGCCTGAACCCTCGGAATGCGACGCCCCTCCTGGCCCTGGGGAATGTGCGGCTGGCTCAGGGGAATTATCGGGAAGCCTGCGACCTGTACCGTCGCGCCGCCGAGCTGGCTCCCGGCGATCCCCGGCCTCTCGTTCCGCTGGGCGTCTGCCTGGAGGGCATGGACCGGCTGGAGGAGGCCAAGGAGGTCTACGAAAGGGCCATTGAATTCGATCCCCGCGGCGTCTTCGCGCTCAACAACCTGGGCACGATTCATGATCGCCAGGGGGATCTCTGGGAGGCGCGCCGGCTGTATGAAAAGGCCGTGGAGGGCGCGCCGGACTTCGGCCTGGCGCGCTTCAACCTGGCCTGGTCTTACCACCGGGAGGCGAGGTATGGCCTTGCAGAGAAGGAGTACCGTGAAGCTTTGAGACTTGGCCTGGACAACGCCGCCATCCGGCTCAACCTGGGCAGCTGCCTTTACAATTTAGGTTTTGGAAATCCATCCAAATTTCACGAGGCCATCGGCGCATACCGGAAAGCCGGCGAGCTGAATCCAGAATACGCCCTGGCCTTCAAAGAGCTCGGACAGGTCCTCTACTTGAGCGGAATCTTCCAGGAGGCGATCGCCGCTTATCGCCGGTCTCTCGATCTCAAGCCTCCCTTTTCGAGCGACCTCCATTGGAAACTGGGGGATGCCCTCGCTGGCCTGGGGGATGTGAAGGGGGCCATGGCCGAATACCGGACGAGCCTCGAGGAGGATCCCGAAGTCGTCTTGGCGCGCAACAACCTGGCGGCCCTCCTCTTGAGAGAGGGGATCCCCATTCCGGAGGGGGAGGAGCTGAAACGCGAGATTTGCAGGCTCGAAGACGCCAGGCTGTTGAAGGGAGCCGACGGGTCGCTTGCGACCCTCCTTGAAAAATACCGGGCGAACCTGCTCCCGGATATCGCCTGTCACGCCACCATCGACGCCCTGGTTGAGACCCCCGAGCAGATCGTCCCCGAAGGCGCCGCCTGGCGTTTTTTCAGGGGGACCGCCGAGCCGTCTCCAGGCCTCGAGTGGACGGACCTCACCGGCTTCGATGACGCCCATTGGGAGAGCGGCGCGGGCGGATTTGGCTTTCCGGAGGTGGAGGGCGCAAGCACCATCCTCGCCGACATGGTCGGAGCCTATTCAATCCTCTACCTGCGGCATCGCTTCTCGGTGGCCGAGCCGGCAAGAGTCAAGAGGCTGGTACTTTCGGTCCGAGCGGATGACGGCTTCGTCGCCTACCTGAACGGCCGCGAGACGGCCCGCTGGAACGCGGGGAAGGCGGGCGACCGGCTCCCCTTCTTCGCGGCGGCGGACCGAGAGGAGCGCCGCCCCTGGGAAATCAAGGAGTTCGAAATCGATCCGAAGAGATTGGAGGCCGGCGAGAACCTCCTCGCCCTCCAGGGCCTCAACGCCGCCGTGGAGAATGGAGACTTTTTCATGAGCGCCGCTCTCAAAGCGGAGCCGGCTCCGGCTTCGAGAAAGCTCTTGAGAGCCCGGCAGCACCTGGATAATTTCCGGGCCGCCCGGCAACCCGAGGCGGCCGATGGCCTGCTGGATTACTTCGAGGGAACGGTCCTCAAGTTGGATGGGAAGCCCATGGAGGCGGAGGAAAAATTCCGCGCCGCGGTGGAGAAGGACGCCGGCAGGCCCGAGCCCTTCTTGAGGCTGGCCGAGTGCCTGGGCGAGCGAGGCGACTTCCAGGAGGAGGAGCGGATTCTCCGCCAGGGGCTGGAGATGGGGCCGGTCCATGTCCGCCGCCTCTGGAGCCGCTGGATCCGCGCGGCCCTGGGAAATTGCGAGATGGATCCGGCGGAAGCGCTTCGGATCGCCGATCGTCTGGTCGCGGGCTGGCCGAGCGCGGGCGTGCGCGGCAAGCCGCCGGACTTCCTCGAGGACGCCAGATGGCTTCTGGAACGATGGATTTCCAAGGAGCCGATCCGCATCAACTGCGGCGGGTGGGATTTCAAGAGGGGAGGAGCGTTCTGGAGCCGGGACCGCTTCCATCTCGGGGGACAGGTCACGTGGCTGCCGAAAATGGAGAAGGCGGGCCTTTCCTCCGAAGATGCCGCCATCTACCGGACCGAACGTTACTTCCCGGAGCCGGGCCGGACTTTGCGCGCCTACAGCATCCCGCTGCCCAGGGGAAAGTACCTGGTCACCCTTCACTTCACCGAAGGGTGGTTCGAGGAGGCCAGCCGGCGGCGCTTCGATGTCCTGCTCGAGAACGAGCCGCGCCTGATCGACTACGAGCCCCTGGAGGCGGGATTCGGCGTTCCGGACATCTATCCCTCGGAGGTGGAGGTGAACGATGGGGCGCTCGACCTGGATTTCGTGCGCCGCCTCGAGCATCCGAAGATCTCCGCGATCGAGATCGAGAGGCTTTAGTCTTTGAAGGGCTGCTTTTCGCAGCGCGTTTTGGAGTCGAAAATAGGAGTTAACGGTCATGAAGGGGTTCCACGAATATTTTTTTGGCGCCGCTGTTGCAGCCTCGACGGCGTTTCAACTCTGCCCTGATCTGCCCGCGCAAGGCCAGGATCTTTTGCCTCGAACGCCTTATCCCAAGCAAGTTCTGGTGTCGCGCCCAGGTTACCAGGAGTTTCTGACCGTGAAGTTCGTGGATGAGGTCCAGGCGCGGGCGGCTCCCGATGGAGGGCTCATCTCCCGCTCCGGCATGGACCTTGTCGAGGTGATGAACGTGGCCGTCCAGCACGGCATCTCATTCTTCCCCTCCATCGACGTCCCGGAAGAGACGCTCGCCGCCTTGACAGAGCTCGCCGCCGCGAACACCGGCGTGGTTCAGGCGGACCTGGCGGGAATCCTGACTGCCCGGCTCCCGGAGGAGAATCCCGAGGAGATGATCGCGGCCGGAAACGCGCTGCAAGCCCAGGACGAGGTGGAGTATGCCTATATCGCGGCCCAGGGAGTGCCGCCCCCCTCCCATACCCCGACCCCGGCATCGCCGAACTATGTCCCGTACCAGGATTATCGAGAGCCGGATCCCGGCATGAACATGGATCTTGCCTGGACCAAGGGGGCCACGCGCGGCAAGGGGATCCGGCTGACCGACTGCGAGTACAACTGGAACCTGATCCATGAGGACCTCCATGGCGTCCCCATCGCCCTTTGGACCGGGGTGACTCCCGCGGTGACGGACCCCAAGCTGATCAATCATGGGACCGCCGTTCTCGGCATCATCTGCGCGCAGAAGAATAGCTACGGTTGCACCGGGCTGGCTCCTGACGCGGAAGTTCGCGTTTATCCTGAAGATTATCTGCCCCCGCCGCCGCTGGGAACCGTACCGCTCTACACTTGCGTCACCAAGGCCATTGACGACTCGAGTGAAGGAGACGTCGTCCTTCTGGAGATGCAACTGAATTCCTGCATGACCTGCACGGATTACATCCCCGCCGAATCCGACCCGAACCTGCATGCCCTAGTTATAACGGGAACCGGCAAAAAAATCATCGTGGTCGCGGCGGCCGGGAACGGCAATCAGAACCTCGATGGCCCATCCTACACCTGCATGAGCTGTTACATGAAGTGGGCCGACAGCGGAGCGATCATCGTGGGCGCGGGGATGCCCACCACGAGTCATGATAAGCATTCCTCGAGCACCTACGGCAGCCGCGTCAACGTCCAGGGATGGGGGGAAATGGTGACCACGCTCGGATACGGCACGAATCCAATGATGGTGTCCAATTCGTCGTATACCGGCGGTTTCCAGCACACCAGCGCGGCCTCCGCCATGGCGGCGGCGGCGTGCGCTTCCCTCCAGTCCTTCGCGGTGGACCGGCTCTGCCGGCGGCTCACGCCGGCCGAGATGCGCTGGCTCCTCATCAATTCGGGGACCCCCCAGGGGACGGGCGGGCACGTCGGCCCCTTCCTCAACATGCCGGCGGCGCAGCAACTGCTCGTCCAGACGTACCCATCCCTTTGCAAGTTCCGCCGCGGCGATGCCAATAACGATGGGAACCTGGACATCTCGGACTGCATCTATACAGCTGGCTGGCTTTTTCTTGGATACGAACAACCTCCGTGCCTGGAATCTGCCGATGTGAACGATGACGGCATCATCGAGCTTCTCGATGCCATAAATCTCTGCACTTGGATGTTCATGGGCACCGCCCCGCCGCCGGCGCCGCCCCCGCCGCCTTTCCCTTGCGGGCCCGATCCGGCCGCCTCGCCGTACAACCTCGGATGCGCCTCCTCCATCTGCCCATAGTAGATTCTTCTTCCGCAACTTCTCCGCAAGCTGCGGAAAAGTTGCGGATAGCTCGTTTGCGGGCGAAGCCCGCATTATGATCTTACCGGCAGGGCGGGGCGGGAAGAGAAGGGCCGTCGTTCAGGAAATTTTTTGACCGTCGCGCGAAGGGGCTCGCCCAGTATCCTGGACCTCTCAGATGCAAGGCGCGTTGCAGGTGAGCTGGTCGGGGACCTGATCGGGGTCTTCGCCGCAGCCTCCGGGGCCTGGAGGCGGGAGCGGATCTCCGCCCGCGAAAAGCCGCAGGAGAACCAGGACCGCATCGTTCATCCCGACCGCTCCGTCATTATCCGCATCCGCCGCATCCTCGCAGGGGATGGCTTCTCCCCCGAGGAAAAGCCGGAGGAGGATCATAATGGGGTCGGTGATTTCGAGCTGGCCATTCGCGTTGGCGTCGCCGCGGCGGAACTTGCCGTCGATCGGCGCGGCCTCCGAGCGGCCGAGGAGGACCGTGGCCTGAGTGGCCATGAAGCCGATCACGTCCAGGATCCCGTCGCCGTTGAGGTCGGCGATTCTGTGTCTCTGGGGCGTCACCCCCAGCCCGTAAACCGCCGCCTTGGCGAAGTTGCCCTGGCCCTGGTTGAGGAGGATGAAGGCCGACCGGCTGCTGAGGCTGGAGAGGGTGAGGTCGAGGAGGCCGTCCTCGTTCATGTCCGCGAGCACCACCGTCGTCGGAGCGGCGGTCAACTTGATGGCGATCGGGACCTCAAACAGGCGGTCCCCCTTCCCGGGGAAGATGTACACGCTGGTGGTCTTTTGCTCCGTGACCACCAGATCCAAGGCGGTGTCTCCAACCACGTCGCCGATGGCCGCGTGGGTGTAGATCTTGGTCGTGTCCCTCACCACGTCCGCCGGCTCCGCGAACTCTCCTCCGCCCTTGCCGTAATGGACCACGGCGGCCGTGTCTCCCAGGACCAGCAGGTCCTGAAAGGTATCGTCGTCCAGGTCCCTCAGGGCGGTCGCCTTCGGCTTCTCCACCGTCGGGAGGAGCTTGGCTTCGCCAAAGGCCCCGCCGCCCTGGCCGAGGAAGATCGCCACGTGGTTCGATCCTTTGCAAGCCACCAGAAAGTCCAGGGGGGCGGATCCATCGACCTGGCCGAGCTCCACATAGGAGGGGGAGACCCCGGCCGTGAAGGAAAGCTGGCTGCGGGGGGTTCTGGCCACGGGGTCAATGATCGCCACCTGGGCGGTCCCGCCCACCGCGTCCGCCCCGATGAGGTCGGGAAAACCGTCTGCATCGAGATCGGCGGTTTCAAGCAGGGTATATTTCTTTTCAACGGGGATGTTGAAGGAAGGCTTGGTCGCCGGCCCCTGGCCCGGTTTGAGGTAGTAATTGACCAAAAGCTGATCGGAGCGGGGGAGGATGAGGTCCAGCACCCCATCCTTATCCGCGTCCGCCAGCGCCATGGTCTTCGCCCCGGCGAAGCCGGTGAGGCTGTAGCCGGACTCGAGGAACCGCTCGCCGGCCTTCCCCCAGAAGATGGTGACCGAAACGGAGGTCTGCTCGCCGGAGATGACATCGAAGTAGCCATCGCCATCGAGGTCCTGGGAGACCAGGAAGGCCGGGTACGTCCCGGTAGGGCCGAAAATGATGGGATCCGGCTCCGGAGCTTTCCCGTCCCCCTGGAAGGTCCCATCGCCTTTTCCGAGGAAGACCCACAAGTTGCTGCTGTCGTTGCTCACCATGGCGACGTCGATATGGCCGTCCTGGTTCAGGTCGGCAAAGGCCGTGGATTCGGTCCTGCCGCCGCCGGCAAATTGCAGGACCTTCTTGTACTGGCCGGTTCCCAAGCTCACACCGACGTAGGCGTTCTGGTCATCGATGCAGGTGACGGCCAGGTCCGCCTTGCCATCGTGATTCAAGTCGCCGATCAGGGTATACTCCAGCTTCTGGGTGGCCTTGTTGAACTTGTAAGTGCCCGCCTCGGCAATGTATTCGATGCATCCCAGGTTGGAAACGTTGGGGCGGGCCTGGAACTTCAACACCCCGTCCACCAAGCCCAAATTCTTGTAAGGCGTGATCCCGGGCAGGCCGCTCCCCTGCATGAGGTCCATCTTCCCATCGCCGTCGAAGTCCAGGGCTTCGAGGGTGTGCTCGCGGGAGCCGGAAAATTTCGAACTCAGGGTAAAATTCCCGGCGCCGTCTCCGAGGAAGATGGTGAGGTTGGAGCTGCGGAAGTTCGAACAGGCGAAGTCGAGCTTGTCGTCGTTGTTGAAGTCGCCAACGGTGACCCAGCGGGCGCCGTTGGCCTGGGTGATCTTCACGGGGGGGTCGAAAGTCCCATCCCCCTTCGAGTGGACGTAAAAAGCGTACTGGGCGACGTCGCCGACCATGATGTCATCGAAGCCATCGTTGTCGAAGTCGGCGCCGCGCACGAAAACGGCCGAAGAGCCGATCCGGAGCGTCTGGACCTGCCAGTCCAGGCGGTTGGAGGGGTTCTGCAAGAGGATGTAGATGCTGGGGGAGCCGGTGGCCTCGTTCGAGGCCACGCCGTTGGCCGAGACGATGTCCAGCTTCCCATCGCCGTTGAAGTCGCCGGTGTGGACCGTGACCGGGCCGGGGCGGCCGGTGGTGATGGTCAGCGGGCCTTGAAGGGTCCCGTCTCCCTTGGCCAGGGCGAACGAGACCGGAAGAACGATCGACGCTAGTGTAAGAAGAATGATCCTTGACATTTCCCTCAACCCATAGTTAACCTTGTGTTTGACTCTCCGGCCAGCCTGTCGAACCAGAGACAGGCTGAACAATAGCAACCGGATTTTAGACTTAACTAAAAATTTACCCACTCCGGCGCCGAAAGACAAGGGTTATATTGGGAATTTATTTCTGTTAAAATTAACGTGTTGCGTCTCTAACTGCCATTTCTGGGTTTTGAGGGATTGACTTATGAAGAAGCGGCTTCTCTTCTTGGCGATGTTATCTGTGGTCCGGTTTCTCCCCAGGCTGGCCATTGCCCAAGGAGCCGCCGGAGAAGGGGAGGCTTACCTCTTTTCCATCCAGAACCAGGAGGAGTTCGAGCGCTTCTCCCTTCCCGAGCGCTTCCTGCCCGGCGTCGACCGGACCACCAAGTTCATGGTGCCGGCGCTGGATGATCCGAGCCTTCTTCCGCCGATCTTCCAGAACGTCAACCTGTACAACTATCATCAAGACTTTCTCGTCGCGGAATTCCCCGACCGCTTCCCGGGCCTCAGCGGCCCGGAATACCTGGCCCTGGTGGAGCGGCGGGCGAGCCGGAAGTACTTCGCCGGCTTCATTTTCCGCTTCAAGGGGGAGCCTGACTCGACCTACAGCTTCGATGTTTTCACCCTCGACGGCGACCGGAGCGAACTCCCCAGGAAAGAGGAGATGAAATGGGTCCACGATCAACTTGCTCCCGTCTTCAAGCTCGGGGACCCGTCCTATTCCCCCCGCAGCTCCGATGCGCTGAAAAACGCCAAGACCTGGATTGACCCCGGCTTCAACATCAACTTTTCCTTCGGGAGCGGCGGGGCCGATTACATCCCCTATACCATCGCCCAGAACTACGGCCGGGTGAGGGTTTTCACCGAGGAGGAATTCACCAAGGCCAACAGAACCGGAGCTTTCAGCTCCCAGGACATCGTGGTGCTGGAGCCGGCGCCCGCCGACATCGAGGGGGTGATCGCCGGGGCCATCACCGGAAGCTTCCAGAGCGAGCTGGGCCATCTCGCCATCCGCTCCGGGATACGGGGGACGCCCAACGCCTATGTCCGGAACGCCACCACGGTCTTCCAGCCCTGGAACGGAAAGCTGGTTTTCCTGGATGTGGGTGCGAACGGCTACAAGGTCGAGCCGGCGGCCACCCTGGAAGAGGCCGAGGCCTGGTGGGCCTCGCATCGCCCCAACCTCGGCGCCCGGTTCAACTTCGAGTTCGACGCCGATTACAAGAAGCTCGATGCCGTCTGGGACGTTTCCCTCGACGGATCGGTCCGCCTCGTGCCCCGATACGGGGGCAAGGGGTCGAACTTCGCCCGCCTTTATTCTTTTCTGCCCGAGCCGGCCCGCACCCCCGGATTTCTGGTCCCGATGTCCTACTACATTCAATTCATGGCGACGAACAGGACCAGCTCCTTCAAGGACCCGAGCCAGAAGGTCACCTTCGCCCAGTACCTCGAGGAGCTTCTCGCCGACCCCGAGTTTCGCGGGAACTCCCAGAGCCGCTTCAAGGCGCTCGAAAGCTGGCGCGATCTGATTGAAAAGGATGGGGTGGTGGATCCAGAGGTGGTGAAGGACATCATCTTCAAGATCCTGGCGGTCTTCGGCGACCCCAACAAGCCCGTCCGGTGCCGATCATCCTCCAATGCCGAGGACCTCCTGGAATTCAATGGGGCGGGCCTCTACTCCTCAAAGGGGGGCTGTCCCGCGGACGACCTCGATGCCGACGACCTGGGCCCCTCCCGGTGCGACGCCGCGGAGCTGGATGAAGATGGGGTCGAGGAGGCGCTGAAAGTGGTTTGGGCGAGCCTCTGGAACTTCCGCGCCTTCGAGGAAAGAGAGTACTTCCAGGTCCCGCACTCGAAGGCCAAGATGGCCGTGCTGGTCTCGGAAGCCTTCCCCGATGAACTCGCCAATGGCGTGGCCTTCACCGGAAATCCCACGCTCCGCGGCGACCGCCGCTTCGTCATCAACGCCCAGGCGGGGGACCTGTCGGTGGTCTTCACCGATCCGAAGGTGGTGGCGGAAAAGGACATCCTCGAGATGAAGGACGGCCAGGTGACCGGCATCATCCGCGCTCGCGCCTCCTCCGAGGTCCCGCTGGGGACCTTCGTCCTCAGCGACGACCAGCTCAAGGAGCTGGGAGGCCTGATGGCTCTCGTGGAAAGCAAGTACCCCCTGGAGCTCGAGGGGCACCAGCCCGATGAGGTCATCCTCGACTTCGAATGGAAGCTCGACAGGCACACGGGCCGAATCCGCTTGAAGCAGGTGCGCCCGTTCTTGATCGCGAGCGGAGCCTCAGTGGAGATTCCGGAGATCAAGCTCACGGTGCCGGAGGGGATGATGCTGTGCGCCAGCTTCATGGTGAACCGCCCGCTGAAGCGAGTCCTCGAGCTCAAGGCCCAGGCGAAGCTGCGGGCGGGCGAGCACCGGGCGCGCGCCGATGGGACAAGCGGGGCGGACCTCTTCGAGTGGCTCGAGTTCTCACCCGTTGGGCCGCGGCTGGCGCCGCTGGGGAAGGGCGTCTGGACCGCCGAGCGGACGGGCGAGCCCGATCCGGGATTGGATTTTAAAATGTCCCAGGACTTCCGCACTCCCGAGGGAGAGCTGGTCCGCGCGTCGGTTGGAAAACTCCTCCTCAGGGACGATGGGCCCGCCGATATCGAGCTCGACCAGGAGGCCTTGACCTGGGCCATCAACCCTTACATCCTGCACCTGGAGTTCAGCTTCCCCGGCGACGGGGAGGACGACAACAGGCGCACCACCAAGTTCCTGCCGTGTGATTTGAGCCATTTGCCGCTTTACAACATCGACGCCGAGTTCGAGGGGGGGGACCGCTTCCACACCGAGGAGCGTTTCGAGGATGTCCTCGACGGAACGGGGCCGGCGGAACTGTTCTTGGGCCGGGTGAGCCTGGCTGGCCAGGTCCAGGAAGTCACCGATTACTGGCGGCTGGCCTACAGCGCCGGCCACCACAACGACACTCCCTATCCCGAGCACTGGATCGTCCTCGACCCGGTGCTGGACCTCCCAGGAACCGGCCGCGTGAAGGCGGTGGCCGTGGCCCAAGGCGATAAAAGCCTGGACTCGCTTCCCACCGCCTTCCTTCTCGATGAGAACTTCGAGAAGCTCAAGGACCTGGATATCGTCCTCTTCCGGCGGCAGGAGGAGGGGACCGAGGAGATCCCCCAGTTCCGCCGCGGCGACGCCAACTCCTCCGGCAAGGTCAACGTCACCGACGCCCTGGTGATCCTCCGCCATCTCTTCGCGGGCGGGCCGCTCGCCTGCCCCGATGCGGCCGATTTCGACGACATCGGAACAGTGGATATGGACGACGCCATCCTCATCCTCTTCTACCTCTTCTTGGGCCTCGACCCGCCGGCCGCCCCCGGCTCGACGCGCTGCGGCGTGGACGTGGAGCCCGATGAGCTCGAGGCGTGCATCGGCGCCGGCTGCCGGTGAACTTCAAGGGAAAACCATTAAACCGAGCAACCGTAAATGAAAAAATTGAATCCAGAAACTCCCCTGTCGCTTTTCTTGAACCGCCGCTTGATCGGCCCCGTTTCACCGGCCTGGATCCTGCCGGCTTTTTTATTCGTGGCCGCGCCGCTTCCGGCCGCCGACTGCAACAAGAACTCCGTCGAGGACTCCTCGGACATCTCGGCCGGGACCAGCCTCGACTGCAATGCCGACCGGATCCCCGACGAGTGCCAGCTCCAGAATGACGACTGCAACCGCAACGCCGTGCCGGATGAGTGCGACGTGAAGGCTGATCCGAGCCAGGACTGCAACCAGAACGGCGTCCCCGACGAGTGCGACCTCGGGCCGGTCCTCCGCTTCGGGGCGCCCGCGACCTATGCCGTCGACCTGGGGCCCTTCTCCATCCCCGCCGAGGACCTGGACCATGACGGCGACCTCGACCTGGTCACCGCCAACCGCGGCGCGAACAAGATCTCGGTGCTCATCAACCGCGGCGGGGGAAAGTTCTCAGGCCCGGCGACTTACGCGGTGGGGGAGGCGCCCCACCCGATCGCCGCGGCCGACCTGGACGGCGACGGCTGGATCGACCTGGCGGTGGGGAACCGGAACTCGAACACCATCTCGCTCCTCTTCAACAACCGGGACGGAAAATTCAAGGAGGCGGTGAACCTGACCGCCGGGACGATCCCGCGCTCCATCGTGGCCGCCGACCTGAACGCCGATGGGCGCGCCGACCTGGCTGCGGCCAACCGCGGCTCGGGCGACGTCTCGGTCTTTCTGGGCGACGGCCGGGGGAACTTCGCGGCGGCGGTGAACTACCCGGCCGGCCCCAAGCTCGTCGGCCTCGCCGCCGCGGACGTCGATGGCGACCGGGACCAGGACCTCGTGCCCACGCTCGGGGAGGCGGGGAAGCTCGCGATCCTCCTCAACGACGGCAACGCCAGGTTCACCCTGGGCTCCGAGCTGGCCGTGGGGGCGAATCCTTCGAGCGTCCTGGCCGCGGATCTGGATGGCGACAAGGATCTGGACCTCGCCTGCACCAACGAGGCTGCGGACACCGTCTCGGTGCTCCTCAACCGGGGGGGCGGGAATTTCCTGGAAGCGGCGGCCTACGAGGTGGGCGATTTCCCGGCCTTCATCGCCGCCGCCGACCTCGACTTTGACCAGGACCTCGATCTCGTGACCGCGAACGAGCGCTCGGACAACGTCTCCGTTCTCGAGAACCGCGGCGACGGCACGTTTCTCCCGGCCCTGGGGCTCTCCACCGGCGCTCAGGATCCGAACTCGGTGACCGTGGCCGACCTCGATGGCGATGGGAGCCTCGACATCGCGACCTCGAACGAGCGCGCCAACAGCGTCTCCATCATCTTCGGCCGCGGAGCGGGGGGATTCACCAGCGACCTGCAGCTCCCCTTGGGCCTGGCCTCGAACCCTGCAGCGGTGGCCGGGGCCGATTTCGACGCCGATGGAGACCTCGACCTGGCCGCGGCGCTGCCAGGAACCTCCGAGGTGAGCATCCTGGTCAACCGCGGCGGGCGGTTTGCAACCGAGGCCCGCCTCCCGGCGGGAGAGAAGCCCAGCGCGGTGGCAGCCGGCGACCTGGATGGCGACCGGTGGCCGGACCTGGCGGCGGCCAACGCCGCCTCGGGCGATGTCAAGGTGTACTGGAACGGCGGCGGGGCCTTCCCTCAGCCTCCCCTGACCTTCCCGGCGGGAGCCGATCCCGCGGCCATCGCCGCCGTCCGCTGGGATGCGGATGATCTCCCGGACCTGGTGATCGCCGACAGCGCTCAGTTCGGAGGGGAGGCCGGCATCTTCATCCTTATCAACCAGGGGAACCGCGCCTTCGCGGCGATGCCGACGATAAAAACCGGGGGAAGGCCGTCCTTCGTGACGGCCGCGGACCTCGATGGCGATCTGGCCATGGACCTCGCCGTTGCCGATGAGACCGAGGGAAAAGCGCTGGTGATCAAGAACGATGGACAAGGCCAGGTCAAGGAGCTGGCGCGGTACACGGTCGGCGCGGGCCCTCGGGGAGTCGCCGCCGCGGACTTGAACGGCGACGGCCGGAGGGACCTCGCGGTCATGAACTCCGGCGCGGGCAGCCTCTCCATCCTCCTCAACCAGGGGAGCGGAGACTTCGGCGAGGCGGTGAACTACGAGGGCGCGGGAGCCGGGAGCGCCATCACCGCCTCCGATCTCGATGGGGACGGCGATCTGGACCTGGCCACGGGGAGCCTGGCGATCTTCCTCAACCAGGGGAACGGGACCTTCGATCCGTCCGTAAAATTCGAGCTGTTGGGCAATGCGGCCTCCTCCCTGAGCGCCGACCTGGACGGGGATGACCGGCCCGACCTCGCCACCGCCACCGGCGCGGTCCTCTCCCTCCGCAGGAACTTGACCCGGGAGAGCGCCAGCCGAGACCTTGACGGCAACTCGGTTCCCGATGACTGCCAGAACCTCCCCGGCTTCCGCCGGGGCGATGCCAACGCCGATGGCCGGGTGAACATCTCCGATCCGATCCGGATCCTCAGGCGCTTGTACCTTGGCGGACCGGCCTTCGGTTGTGAAGATGCGGCCGATGCCGATGACTCGGGCGAGGTGGAGATGACCGATGCCATCGGGATTCTCAACTGGCTCTTCAAAGGCGCCGGCCCTCTCCCGCCCCCGGGCGCGGTCCGGTGCGGGATCGACCCGACGAACGATGCTCTCGCGCCATGCACGATCCATTGCTAAGCTGGCCATTGCTGAGCCGAGGGTCCTCGGCCTCCTGGCGCTGGCCTGGACTCTGATCGGGATGGGGGGCGCGCGCGCCGGGGAAGCCTATCTGGTCAAGGACTTGAATCCTTACGGGCGGTTCGTCTCCATCTCCTGGCCCGCGGCGGCGGACGGCAAGGTCTTCCTCGCGGCCGACGACGGCGTGCGGGGGAGCGAGCTCTGGGTGGCGGATGGAGAGCCCCCGGCCGCGCGGCTGGTCCGGGACTTGCGAGAGGGCCCGGAAGGCTCGGCCCCCCAGGGGCTCGCCGAAGCGGCCGGCGCGATCTATTTCAGCGCCGACGACGGCACCCGCGGGCGCGAGCTCTGGCGGTCGGACGGAACGGCCGAGGGGACAAGGCTAGCCGCCGAGATCCGGCCGGGTCCCGAGGGCTCGAGCCCCGGCGATTTCGCGGCCCTTCGGGGGACGCTCTTCTTCAGCGCCGATGATGGGATTCATGGCCGGGAGCTCTGGGCCCTCGCCGGCTCCCCCCCCTCCCCTCGCCTCATCCTCGACCTGAGGGAGGGCCCGCTGGGCTCGGAGCCCCGGGGGCTGATCGAGCACGGCGGGGCGATTTTCTTCAGCGCCGATGACGGCCAGGGGGGCCGGGAGCTGTGGCGGACGGACGGGACGCCGGAAGGAACTTTTCTCGTGAAGGACCTCCAGCCGGGCCCGGAAGGCTCCGATCCGAAAGAATTGGCCGGCTTCCAAGGCAGGCTCTACTTCAGCGCTGGCGACGGCCAGAGCGACCGGGAGCTGTGGCGGACGGACGGGACGCCGGAAGGAACTTTTCTCGTGAGGGACCTCCGCCCGGGCCTCGCCGGCTCGAGCCCCGGCGACTTCGCCGTTTTTGGAGGGGCGCTGTTTTTCAGCGCTGACGATGGCCGGAGCGGCCGGGAGCTGTGGAGGACGGATGGCGGGCCGGAAGGCACGGCCCTCTTCATGGACCTCTTCCCCGGCCCGGAGGGGGCCTCTCCGGTCTCCCTCACCGCGGCGGCGGGGAAGCTTTTCTTCCGCGCCCGTGATGAAGCCCACGGCCTCGAGCTCTGGACCTCGGACGGCACCCTGGCAGGGACTCACCTGGTCAGCGACCTGAGCTTCGGCGCGGGGGGCTCGGAGCCGGCCTCCCTGGCCCCTCTCGGCGAGGTTCTCTTCTTCGCCGCTCTCGACCGGGTCCTGGGCCTCGAACCCTGGAGGAGCGACGGGACGGCGGAGGGGACCCGGCGCCTCGAGGCCGGAGCGGGAGTGCCGACCTTGTCCTCGAACCCGCGCTCCTTCATCGATTACCGGGATTCCCTCGTCTTTGCCGTCTTTGACGGCCTGTGGAGGAGCGATGGCACGCCCTCGGGCACGGAGCTCCTCCGGGACCTGTCTTTTGGAGGGGGGGCCGGGGGCTTCACCGGATTCGTCGTCGAGGTGGATGGTTTTCTCCTGGCGAGCGCCTCCACTCCCCAGACCGGCTACGAGCTCTGGCGTTCGGACGGTACCCCCGCGGGGACGGCCCTGATCGAGGACATCTTCCCCGGATCGAAGGGCTCGAACCCCTCCGAGCCCATGGCGATGGGAAAAATCCTCTTCTTCAAGGCGGATGACGGCGCGGTGGGCCCGGAGCTCTGGCGTTCGGACGGCACCCCGGAGGGGACGGCGATGGTGAAGGACATCCTCCCCGGCCCGGGGGGCTCGAACGCGGCTTTCCTGACCGAGATGGGAGGGCGGCTTTTCTTCGCCGCCGCGGGGCCCGAGGGGGGCCAGGAGCTCTGGCAGAGCGATGGCAGCGAGGCGGGGACCGCGCTCCTCGCGGACATCTTCCCCGGACCGGAAGGTTCGGCGCCGAGCTTTTTAACGGTGGTGAACGGGGCGCTCTACTTCAGCGCCGGAGACGGGATTCACGGCCAGGAGCTGTGGCGCTCGGATGGGACCGCATCGGGCACCGCGCTGGTGAAGGACATTTCCCCCGGGCCGGGGGGCTCGGGCCTCAGCTCCCTCACGGCAGGAGGCGACTTCCTCTTCTTCAGCGCCGCCGGCGAAACGGGAGGCCAGGAGCTGTGGAAGTCGGACGGCACGCCGGCGGGCACGGTCCTGGTGAAGGACGTTTATCCCGGGCCGGAGAGCTCGTTTCCCGCCTTCCTCACCGCGGTAGGCGGGACGATTTTCTTCGCCGCCTTCGATGGTTTCTCGGGGGTAGAGCTGTGGCGGTCGGACGGGACGGCGGGCGGAACCCGGCTCGTCCGCGACCTCAATCCCGGCCCGTCCGACTCGTTCCCGGAAGCTCTCTCCGCCGTGAACGGAAGGCTTTACTTCTCCGCCAGCGATGGCGAGGCCGGCGCGGAGCTCTGGCGCTCGGACGGCACCGAAGCGGGCACGGCGCTCGTCGAGGATCTCCTCCCCGGCCCCCCTGGGTCGCGGCCGGCGTCGATGATGGAAATCGGCGGCCTCCTCTACTTCGCCGCCGAGGATGAACTCCACGGCCGGGAGCTCTGGGCCCTGCCCCTGGGCGCCGGCGGCCGCCGCGGCGATGCCAATCAAGATGGCCGCCTCGACATCGCCGATCCGATCACCATCATCAATCACCTCTTCCGCGGCCGCCCGATTTTTCCTGAGAGCTGCGCCGGCGATGCCGATGGCGATGGCGAAATCGCCCTCGCCGACGCCCTCTACCTCCTCCGCCATCTCTTCCAGGGAGGATCGGCGCCGGCGCCGTGCGGGTGAGAGGCGGCGGGTGGGTGACTCTGATCATGGCCGCCGAATCCGTGCTATGATATGGGGGTTTATCAACTTTTATAAAAGGAGAAAAACTGAAATGCCAGAATCCAAACCCCTGACTCGTCGCGGATTCCTGAAACGGACGGCCGCGGGCGGGATGGCCGGCCTTGCCGCTCCCCTCTTCGTCCCCGCCCCGGCGCTCGGCGCCAACGGCAAGCCGGGGGCCAACGAGTGCATCCAGATCGGCCTCATCGGCGCCGGCGGCATGGGGCAGGCGAACCTCGACAACTGCGCCGGCCAGGGCGATGTAGCGGTCACCGGGGTGTGCGACGTCTGGAAGGAGCGGCGGGATGCCGTCGCCGCCAAGCACAAGGACAGCGCCAGGACATATCACGACTACCGCGAGCTGCTCCAGCGGAAGGACATCGACGCCGTCATCATCGCCACCCCGCCGCACTGGCACGCCCTCCAGGCGATCGAGGCCTGCGAGGCCGGGAAGGACGTTTACCTGCAAAAGCCCATGACCCTCTACCTCGATGAAGCGCTCGCGGTCCGGAACGCGGCGCGGCGGCACGGGCGGATCTTCCAGATCGGCACGCAGATCCATGCCGAGGAGAATTACCGCCGGGTGGTCGAGTACGTCCGCTCCGGAAAGCTCGGCAAGCTGGGGACGGTGCGGACCTTCAACGTCATGAATCAAGGGCCGGATGGGCTCGGCCGGCCAGCCGATTCCAGCCCTCCGGCCGATCTCGACTGGGATTTCTGGGTCGGCCCCGCCCCCCTGCGCCCTTTCAACCAGCTCATCGTCAAGGAGGCCTACACCAACTGCTCCTTCATGGATTACAGCGGCGGCTGGACTCCGGGCATGGCCCCGCACATCATCGACCTGCCCTACTGGGCGCTGGAGCTCGATTTTCCGCTCGTGACCAGCTGCTCGGGCGGCCGCTATGTCATCGATGACCTCGGCGATGCGCCCGATGTCCAGGAAGCCGTCTGGCAGTTTCCCAAGCTCCTCATGACCTGGTCGATGTCGATGGTGAACAGCTTCGGCTTCGACTTCGGCCGCGGCAGCCTCACCCGGCGGCTGGGGATTTACTTTCACGGGGTCGACGCCACCCTCTTCGCCGACTACGAGAAGCGCGAGGTCATCCCCGAGGGGGACCGGCTGAAGGACCCGGCGCCGCCCGAAAAGTCGATCCCGGCCTCGCCGGGGCACGAGCGCGAGTGGCTGGATGCCGTGAAAAGCCGGAAGCAGCCCAGTTGCAACGCCGATTACCACTCGAAGATCAGCGCCGCGATCTCTCTCGCCAACCTCGCCTGCCGGCTCGGCCGGTCGATCCGATTCGATCCGACGAGCGAAAAAATCGTTGGCGATCCAGAGGCCGCGAAGCTGGCCCGGCCGTCCTACCGCGATCCCTGGCGGTTTCCGGAAAAGTACCTCGACAAGGACGCCGCCGCGAGGGGTTGAAACCATCTGAGCGCCTCATTTCCCGTCCTCCAGCGGGTCGCCGGCGCGCGGCTCGAGGAGGCGCGCCAGGCCCCAGGCGGCGTGATCGCAGGCGTAGCCATCGCCGCCGTTCAAGACCCGCAGCGCGAGCCGCTTCGCGCCGCTTACATCGACGTGAAACCGGTGGACCTCCCGCGGCCGCAGCACCGGGCTTTCCGTCTTCACGACCCCGTCGACCAGCACCTGAAACCGGATGCTCCCTCCTCCGCTGGCGTCGTCGAGGCCCGCGTCGGCCTTGAAGGCGGCGTGTTCCCTTCCCGAAAGGTCGAACGTCACGTCGGCCGGCGCGTCGTCGTCAAAGGCGTGGGTCCAGAGCCCCTTGGGATAAAGCTTCCCGGCGATGGAGATCTTCTTGCCGTAGTAGTTCCGGTCGCGGCGCATGGGATTGCCGGCCCCGGCGGCGGCCTGGATCCACGGCAGGTCGGAAAGGAAAACGATCCCCGCGAGCGTTGCGAGCGGCGGCGTCGCCAGCGCTCCCGGCTCGCCGTCGTTCGCTCGCTTCCCGCCCCAGGAAATCGCCTCCACCCGCCACCAGAGGCGGCTCTCCGGCGGCAGATCGTCAAGGATCACGGAGGGGGCCGTCGCGGCGGCGGAGGCGAGCAAGCGCTGGAAATCGGGTTGGTCTGAGACCGCCACGCGGTAACTCCGGGCGTTCTGGCTGGGCTGCCAGCCGAGCTTTGCGGAGACGGCAAACGGCCCGGCCTTGACCTCGGCCGGATGCAGGAGGAACTCGCCCGGCGGCTCCAGCCCCGGCGGCTTGCCCAGCGACGCATCCTGAAGGAAGATCAGGTCGCTGGTGTACCGCTCGGGCAGCGCGATCATCAAGCCCTGCTCCATGAGCGCCTTGCCGGCGGACGCTCCCGGCTCGATCGAGCCGTCCTCGCACCAGAGCCAGTACCGCCCCTCCGGCTCGAGCCCCTTGAGCTTCACCGCCTGGCGAGACTCGGGCGATTCCGGCCGGAAGATATAGAGGGTGCCGCGCCGGAGCGGGGGGCTCCAGTAGAACATCCCGTCCCAGCCGAGGCCGTCGGGGCGCGGCAGGACGTGGTGCACCTTGACATCCGCAAGCAGCGGCCGGATCCACCGCTTGTAGATCTTCGCCGAGCGCCGGGCCGATTCCCGCTCTTCCTCGCTCCACCGGGGCGTGTCGGTCGGATCGATCTGCCAGGCCCCTAACATGCCGCTGCGCCAGAGGAACGTTCCTGGATTGTCCCCCTTGACGGGGTAGTAGTTGTCGTAGGTGTAACACTGGAGCAGGAGCGGCGGGAGGGGGAAGGTCGAGTCGTACATCCCCTGGCGATCGGGCAGGTTGAAGAGGGTGTCGGTCGTCACCGTGTAATGGGTCCGCCGGATCACGCCGAAGTCCTTGATGTGCCCGCCGCCGGAGCAGTTCTCGAGCAGGAGGCCGGGAAAGGCGCTCCTCAGCTTCTCCTGGACCTCGTAGTATCCCAGCGCCGCCCAGTAGCTGACGTCGGAGCCGTAGCGGTGGCGATGGGTGGTCTTGTTGCACCGGGTGACGATCGGGCCGATGTCGTGCTTCAGGTAATCGAGCTTGTGATGCTCCACCAGCCAGCGCGTCTTCGCGATGGCCCATTCCAGCGGCTGCCCGACCGCGGGGGCCTGGGCCAGGCAGGCCGCCAGGATCCAACCGGTCCAGAACATCGGCGTCACCTCCTCCAGCAGGTTCGCGTTGAGGGGAGCTGAGAATTTCGTCGAAAGGCGGTTTTTTGTCAAGGGCTCACGATCTAATCATCTTGACAACTCACCCTGGTGTTGATAATTGTAGCTACAAAAGTGACCACAATGATTGTTGCTGGTATTCGCGAATTCCGAGACAAGGCGACGAAAATGCTTCGAAGCCGAGAGCCCATCCTGGTGATGCGGCACGGTAAGGTGAAGGGGCTTTACTTTCCTTTGCCCACCCGAACGCTCCCCGTGGAGTTCAAACGGGAGTTTTTTACCATGATCACGCAAGAGATTGGAAATCGCCTCCAAAAACCCGGAATCAAAGAAGAGGAATTGCTTGAAGGCCCCGAAAAGACTAAGAAGGCTCGCCGTAGACGCTAAACCAATCTTTTCCCTCGACCGGCGCGGCTTCGTCAAATCGGCCGTCGCCGCGGCGCTGGGAGGGACCTTGCTCTCCTCCTGCTCCACGGCCCCGAAAGACGCGGCTTCTCGGCCCGCGGCTCCTTCCGGCTACCCCGGCCCTTTCCCCGGGCGGGTGGTGGAGGTCCGCCACCCCGGCGCGGTGAAGGGGCAGGCGGTAGATAGGGACGCCCTCCGCGACATGGTGTCCCGCGGCCTGATGGAGCTGGCGGGGGCGCCGGATGCCGCCAGCGCCTGGCGCTTCTTCTTCCAGCCCGGGGAGGTCGTCGGCCTGAAGGTGAATCCCGTGGGCGCCCCGCGCGCCATCACCCATCACGAGCTGGTCCACGAGGTCGTCCAGGGCTTGAAGAGCGCCGGCGTGGCGCCGCGCGACATCCTCGTCTTCGACCGCTACCGCGCCCAGATGCTCAAGGCGGGCTACGTCAAGAATCTCCCGGAGGGGCTGCGCTGGGAGGCCTCCTCGGAGGATTACGACAACGTCCAGCTCGACATCGCCGGCTACGACCCCGAGGTCTTCTGCGAAATGGACCTCATCTCCCCCGGCCACCACGACCCCAAGGACCCCCGCGCCCGCCGCTCCCATCTCTCGCTCATCGTCTCGCGCCGGGTGCAGAAGATCATCAACCTCCCCGTCCTCAAGGACCACGCCTCCGCCGGCGTCACCCTGGCCTTGAAGAACATGTCCCACGGCTTCGTCAACAACGTCGCCCGCAGCCATGCCACCCACGGCATGAACGTTTGCAATTATTTCATCCCGGCCATTTGCTCGATGCCGCAGGTCCGCGCCAAGGTCGTCCTCCACCTCCTCGACGGCCTGCGCGGCGTCTTCGATGGCGGGCCGGACGCGGCCATGGGAAAGGTCTGGACCCACAACACCCTTTATTTCGCCACCGATCCGGTGGCCATGGACCGCATCGGCTGGGAGACCGTGGACCGGAAGCGCCTCTCCGTGGGCCTCTCGCCGGTGGCCGAAGCGCGCTTCCGAGCGCCGGCGGACGAGGAGCAGCACCGCTCCAACAGCTTCCAGCAGCCCCAGCACATCGAGATCGCCGGAGCCCTGGGCCTGGGGGTGTTCGACCGCGACCGGATCGACCACCGCCAGATCGCGCTGTGAGGATTATATTCTTAGTGCTCCCTTGCGGGCGAAGCCCGCATTATAGTACTCTCAAAAAATTGTGCTAAAATTGGGGTTGTGAGGGAATCCATGGTCACGAATCATTGCGGAGCATCGATGCGCAACCCGGCGGGTGTTTTTTTCCTCCTGAGCCTCAGCGCCCTGGCGGCGGGGAAGCTCTTCGCCGGGGGCGATGGGACCTTCCAGTCCCCCTTTCGGATCGTCAACGCCGGCCGGCCTGGGCCGGCCACGGTCCACTCCGGGGATTTCAACGGCGATGGCAAGCTCGATCTCGCCACCGCCAACGGCTCCCCGAACATCCTGGTCTTCCTCCAGAATCCCTCGAACCGGCTCGAGTGGAAGCAGGTCCCGCTCCAGGTGGGATCGCAGGTGTGGTTCGTGCGCTCCGCCGACTTCACCGGCGATGGCGTCGATGACCTCATCGCCGGGGACATCAGCGCCACCGCGTTTTTCATCCGAAGCCGCGGGGATGGGACCTTCGAGCGCCCCGTCCCGCTCGCGGACTCCTGGGGGGCGCGCTGGACGGCCGTGGGCGACTGGAACCGCGACGGCAACATGGATGTGGCCACGGCCAACATTTCCAACGCCAACCTCACCATCTATCTCGGCGATGGCGCGGGCAAGTTCACCCTCAGCCAGAAACTCCCCGGCTCCCGCGAGCACACCCTTGAAGCCCTGGACTATGATGGGGACGGCATTCTCGACCTCATGCTGGGGACGGGGCTCGATGGCCTCATCCCGCACCATGGCAAGGGAGACGGCACGTTCGAGGCCAGGGAGTCCTTCAAGCACATGGGCTGCGTGGAATACCTCGCCGAGGTCGGCCACTTCCGGGGGAAGGATTACATCTTGTGGGGGGACTTCAACAAGGACGGCAAGGGGGACCTGGCGCCGACCTGCATCGAAACCACGAGCGCCTCCGCTGGGATCTCGCGCGGGGATGCCACGTACGAGGAGACCCTGGAGACGGCGGCCGGGCCCGATGTCGACTCCACGGCCATCGCCGACCTCTCGGATGATGGCAATCCGGACCTCGCCATCGCGAGCAAAGGGTCCACCGCCATCCGGGTTTACCTGGGGAAAGGCGACGGCCGCTTTCTTCCCGAGCCGGTCCTGTTCGGACCGACCGGGAACACACCCTCCTTTCTCATCGCCCGTGACCTCGATGCGGATGGCTTCATCGACTTGATTTCCGCCGACACGGCCTCTTCCTCCCTCACCCTTCTCTGGGGGCGGAAAGGGGAGCGCTTCCTCGAATCCTCCTTCAACCTCGAGGGCCATCCCCCCGCCAAGGCGATGGCGGCCGCCGACCTGGACCGGGACGGCGCGCCGGACCTCTTCATCGCCCGGGCGGACCAGCCCGAGGTCCACGTCTACCTCAAGCCTGGAAAGACCTTGCCGAAAAACCCGTCTCTCGTGATCCAGACCGAGGCCCGCTACGGCCTGCTCGAGGCCTCCGACCTCGACGGGGACGGGACGCCCGACCTCGCCGGCGCCGATCCGGTGGGAGGAAAAGCTCTCGTGGCCCTGCTCGAGGCCGCCGGGAAAGCCCGCCAGCAGCTCGCCCTCGACGCCGGGGTCTTACCGTCGGCGGTGCTGGTGGCTCGGATCGATGAGGGGCCGACCCCGGACCTCGCCATCCCCTGTAAAGGCTCGAACCACGTCGCCATCTTCCTCAACCAGGGCGGCGGGAGCTTCGCCGCGGCGAGGATCCTCCCCACCATCGATAAGCCGAAAGGGGCGGTGCTGGGAGACGCCGACGGCGATGCGCTCGCGGACCTGGTGGTATTTTCGGATGTCGAGGTGACGGTCCACTCCGGGAGAGGCGATGGGAATTTCCTGGACGCGCAGGCTCTGGTCCATGACGACGCCAAAACGTTCACCGCCGTGGCCCTGGGCGACGTGACCGGCGATCAAACCCAGGACCTTCTGGTCACGGAGGCGAAGACCGCCAGCGTCCTCATCTTCGCAAAGAAAGGCGATCCGCCGATCGCCCTGAAGACGATCGGCGCTCCGAACAGCATCGTCCTGGCCGACCTCGACGGCGACGGCCTCCTCGACATCACCGCCGCGAGCGAGAGCGCCCGCTCGGCCTCGGTCTTCCTCAACCAGGGCCCTCGGGGTTTCCCCGACCCGCCGGTCTACGGCCTGGGGATCAAGCCGCTGGCCCACCTCCTCCTCGACCTCGACCTCGACGGCGCCCTGGACCTGGCCGCCTTCTCCGCCTCCGCGGCCGTGGTTCTCTTCGGCCGGCCGAACGTCTCCGCCGCCCCTCTTTTCCGCCGCGGCGATGTGAGCGCGGACGGCGACATGGCCATCACCGACCCGATCCTGATCCTGCATCGGCTCTTTCTGGGGGGGGAGCCCCTCCCCTGCGAGGATGCGGCCGACGCCGATGACGATGGACTCGTCCAGATGAACGACGCCATCCTCATCCTCATCTCCCTCTTTCTGGGCGGGGGCCCGCTCCCGCCGCCCGGCCCCGATGCCTGCGGCGAGGATGTCAAGCCGGATGGGCTGGCGTGCGACGCGGGCTGTCCATGAAGATCCCCCTCTTCGCCTCCATCGCCCTGGCGCTGCTCCTATCCGGGAGCCTCCCCGGCGCCGACTGCAACAAGAACGCCGTCGAGGACGCGCAAGACCTGGCCGAGGGAGAGAGCCAGGACTGCAACGGCGATGGCATTCCCGACGAGTGCCAGTTGCGCAACGACGACTGCAACCGCAACGCCGTTCCCGACGAGTGCGATCTCAAAGGGGGGCAAAGTTCAGACTGCAACTTTAACGGCGTTCCCGATGAATGCGACCTCGAGCGGGTCCTCGTCCTCCCCGCCCCGTCGACTTTCGCGGTCGAGGGTAGCCCGTTCTCCATCCCCGTGGCCGATTTCGACCGCGACGGCGACCCGGACGCGGCCACCGCCAACCGCGGCTCGGGCTCGGTCTCGGTGCTCTTCAACCTGGGGGGGGGCCGGCTTTCAGCTCCCGCCAATCATCCCGTGGGCAAATCGCCGCAGGCCCTGATCTCGGTCGATCTCGACGGCGACGGGGCGGCGGATCTGGCGGCGGGGAACCGGGGGGCGGGGACCATCTCGGTCCTCTTCAACCGGGGGGACGGGACGTTTCAGGAGGCCCGGGACTTTCCCGTTGGCCCTGGGCCGGTCTCCATCGCCGCCGCGGACCTGGATCGGGACGGCGATCCCGACCTTGCCGTGGCCAACTTCGACTCTGCCGGCCTCAGCATCCTTCTCAATCAGGGCGCGGGGGCGCTCGCCCCGGCGGCCGAGGTCTCCGTGGGCGAGAAGCCGGTTGCGGTGGCGGCCGCCGACCTCGACGGCGACCAAGACGCCGACCTCGCGGTGGCCCTCCTTGCCAAGGGCGGCCTCGTCCTCTTTTCCAATGAGGGCAGGTCCGATGGCGGCAAGGTCCCCTTCGCGGTGAAAGGCGACATCCCCGTGAGCGAGGAGCCCTCGAACTTGACGGCCGCCGACCTCGACGGCGACGGCGACCTCGACCTGGCGGTGAGCAGCTTCGGGGTCAACACCGTCACCGTCCTCCTCAACCGCGGCGGATTCGAGTTCGGCCAGAGGGCGGATTACCCCGTCGGCGACACGCCCGCCACGGTGATCGCCGCCGACCTCGATGGCGATGCCGACCTCGACCTGGTCACCTCGAACGAGTTCTCGAACAACGTCTCCGTCCTCGAGAACCGCGGCGATGGCGCTTTCCTGCCGGCCCTGGGCTACGCCGTGGCGGCGGTGGACGCGAACGCGGTTTCGGCCGCTGACCTGGACGGCGATGGCGACCTGGACCTCGTCACCGCCAACGAGCTGGCCAACAACGTCTCGGTCCTCAAGAACCTGGGGGGGGGGAAGTTCTTCTCGGCGCTCATGCTCGCGGCCGGCCGCCCCGCGGTGGTGGCCGGCGCCGACTGGAACGGCGATGGCCGCCTGGACGTGGCCTCCCTCAACCAGAGCGCCGGCGAGGTTCTCATCCTGGTAAGCTCGGGACGGGGAGACTTCAAGCCGATGGCGACGCTGCCTGCAGGGAGCCGGCTGACGGCGCTCGCGGCCGCCGACCTCGACGGCGACCGGACCATGGATCTCGCGGCGGCGGATGCCGATGCCGCCATGATCACCATCTTTCTCAACGGGAGGGATGCCACCTTCCGGCAGGCGGGGAAGGTTCCTTCCGGAGCGGACCCCACGTATCTTGCGGCGGCGGATCTGGACAGCGACGGCCGCGAGGACCTCATCGTCGCGAACGGCTCCGCCTTCGGAGGGGATTCGAGCCTCGGCCTCCTCTTCAATCAGGGAGGCGGCGCCTTCGCCGCCGCGGTCTCGCTCGAACCGGGATCGCTCCCGAACGCGGTGGCGGCCGCCGATCTGGACCGGGACGGCGACCTCGACCTCGCGGTGACCAACGAGCTTTCGAACAACTTGATGGTCTTCTTGAACGTCGGCAAGGGGTTTTTCGCGGACCCGGCGACCTACGAGTCCGGCGCTTCCCCAACCTCGGTCGCGGCGAGCGACCTGGACGGCGACCGCTATCCTGACCTGGCCGTGGCCAACTCCGGAGCGGGAGAACTCGTCATTTTTCTCAACCGGCGGGACGGCACCTTCAAGGAGGTGGCGCGGCACGAGGTCATGGGATTCGGTTTGTCCATCGTGGCGGCCGACCTGGACCAGGACGGCGACCCGGACCTCGCCGCGGGCAGCTTCGAGGCCTTCCTGAACCGGGGGAATGGAACCTTTGATGGCCCGATCCGTTACCCCATCGGCGGCAACGCCCTCTCGGCGATCGCCGGCGATCTCGACGGCGACCGGGTTCCGGACCTCGCCGCCGCCACGGGGAGCGTCCTGTCGATCCTTTTCAATTTCACCGCCCCGCCTCACAGCCTCGATGGAGACGGGGACCGCGTCCCCGACGAATGCGAGGGCCTCCGCGACTTCCGCCGCGGCGACGCCAACGCCGACGGCCGGGTGAATATCGCGGATCCCATCCGGATCCTGCGGTCGCTCTACCAGGCCGTGAGCTCGGTCGCCTGTGAGGACGCGGCCGACTCGAATGACGACGGCCGCCTGGGCCCCGAGGACGCCGTCCACGCGCTCCGGTTCCTCTTCCAGGGCGGCGGGCCCCTTCCCGCGCCCGGCCCGTTCCGCTGCGAGCAAGACCCCACGCCGGACGACCTCCGCCCGTGCTCGGCCGCATGCCGGTGAGGCGGGGGAGGTTCGGGTCCATGACCGAGGTGCTCAAAAATTACTGGCGAGATGTCCTAAAGCAGCCAAGGCCGCAACCAAATGTCCAGGCCGAATAAGAAAAAGATGAAGAGGATTGAACCGCCAAGACGCCAAGATAAGACGCAAAGCGAATTAGAAAGCGTTGGATGATCACAAAATTTCTCCGCAGGCTGCGAAGATGTTTCGGATATAGCGCCTACGCTTCTTCCGGGACTTTGCCCGGAAGAAGTGGCATTCGCAGTTGATTCTTAAGTTTGCTGGATTTATCCTGCGTTTTTAAGTCCTCGGTATTGTGCCGAAAAGTTTTAATGACATTCAAGGTTATACAGAGAATTTCTAAGGCGGGCTCAGCCCCCAACCTAGCCAGGAAGGCGTTGCCTTCCTGGACCCTTCCACAAGGGGGCCTTACCCCCTTTGAACCCCCATCAAGGTGGGCGTTGCCCCCCTTGAAACCCCTACCAAGGGGAGCGTTGCCCCCCTTGACCCCCGACCCACAAGCAACCTCAGGGCGCTCTCGAAGCCCCCCCGGCCGGGATCTCCCATTTGCCATGGGCTTGAATCCCTACCCAGTAAACTCCGCAAGGAACCAAGTGCAGAGATGAAACCTGACGACCTTACCGAATACTACGCGGCATTACTCGACGGCAGGTATGACTGCGTGGATCGCATCGTGCTGAATGCTTATTTCCCCCTGGTGCAGTCACCGGGTGGATTTCGTAACTGGTGGCGCCAGTTGACCGGCGGGGATGGGACGCTCGACAATACGCACCTGATGCGCTTTTCAGGTCGATTCAGCCGGCGCGTGCGCGCTTATGCCGAGCAAATGGGAATCCCGCTGATCGACTGCCGGCGTGGTGAGCGCAAGCACGAGATCGCCGAGGAATATAAGCCTGCCGATCCCAAGTTTAAGGGCCTCTTCTGTATTCTCGTTGGCAAAGCGCCAGCGCCGGTTTACGAAGTCAGAACGTTTTCGAATGGCGCTATCGATCTCAGGAAAAAGAATCCCTGGCCCTACGTCAATCAGTATTCGTTCCACTTCATGGATCCGGAATGGGGGCACGTGACGATCAAGTTGTGCCCTCATCCGCCTTTTAGCGCCCAGATTATCTTGAACGGTCATGAATATGTTGCCCGCCAGGCGGCCAAGAAGGGCATTCCCTTCACCAAGGAAGGCAACTGTTTCACGAAAGTATCCAACGCCGCAGGCCTGGCTAGAGTCGCAGATACCATGACAGCCAAAAGCTGTGAAGGGCGCCTGGTCAGCGTCTGCGAGCGTTGGATTTACTCCTCGTGCCTCTGCTTTGCTCTGGGGCTCGAGGAACAAAAGCAAACCGGCTTTGCTTACGCCTACTCCATCTACCAAGTGGAATACAGCCGCAATCTGCTTTTTTATCGGGGTTGGACCATGCAGCAGGTTTTTGATGGCATCATAGACCGCACCCGCGCCAAGCTAGATCTTCAGACCCTCAAAACGATCTTTGGCCGTAAGCGCCGCCCGTTCTACCGTGATCGCCATGGGAAGCTGCCCAAGTTTGAAGTCGTGCTCGAGAGACCTGTCTATGATCTGACGGTTTTCAAGGCTCATTTCGGCAAACTAACCGTCAAGATGTATAGCAAAGGCGAACACGTACTTCGGATCGAAGCCATTGCTCACAACACCCACGATCTCCGCTGCGGCAGGGGGGTCGCTAAATTTCCCACCCTCATCACCGCCCTGAGGGAGATCGTCGAGCGGTTCCTAGCGGTTGTACGCCGCGTGGACGTCTCCTTCATTGACGATGGAACTTTGGAGGCCTGGCCTACACCAGCGCAAATCGGTAAAAGCAGAATCGGCGGTGTCGACGTCAACCGCCCGCGTATCCGGGCGGTGATGAAAGCGCTGGTGGCGCTGGCCAAGCAGCCGCGCGGATTTACCATGTCGGAGCTGGCTGCCAAGGTGAGAGAAGTCCTCAAGGTGCCAGAAGAAGGTTACAAGCCTTCCCAAGCCAGTTACGATCTCAGGAAATTCCGTGCCAAGGATTTAGTCCGCCGGAAAAAGAAATCGCATCGCTACGAAAGTCCCCTGGCTGCCCTAGGTGCCATGAATGCCTTTTTGGTCCTCCGCGAAGCGGTCCTGAAACCGTTACTGGCCAATGGCGGGAAACGAATCAGAGGTCCTAAACCACCGAATCAAAGTGCGATCGATATCCAGTACGAGAAGATCCAAGTCGAGATGCAGAAACTCTTTGGCCTTTTGGGAATTGCCGCGTGAATGTGATTATTTTTACTAAAGTAAATCGTGAATTTTTTTAAGACTTTAGGCGCCAAAGCGCCGCATTATTGTGAAAGGAATAAAAATTTGAGCGTGGAAAGATCGCGGCAGCCTGCGGAACTGGGGGCGAGAGTTCACACGACGCGCTTGAACCTGGCCCCCTCGAAGAGCAAGATCCTTTCCTCCATGGCCCGCTTCATCAGCGGCTTTGTGAAGCCTGACTTTGAAAACAGGGCGTAGTGGAGTTTGTAATCCTTTATCCTGGAGAGAGTTTCAACCTTTTCCTTTAGTTCGTCGAGCGCTCGGATCGTGATCTTGCGGTTGCTCCACCTGCACTCACCGAAAAGCGCCACGCGGGATTTACCCTGGAGAGCCGCGATATCGATCTCACCGTGCTTGTTCCAGATCCGTCCAACGCGATCGGGCACGAACGGTAACTCCCGGTTGTCACCCAGCCGGATGATGAAACGCCGTGCAAGCTCCTCGTATCCAGTGCGACCGACGAAAGACGAGAAGCTGCCGTCGATGATCTCCAACAACCTGCCTAGCCGGTTTTGCTCGAGCAGCTCAAGGTTTGGGACTATATAGGTGAAATGGAACTTCAAGTAGGCATCCTGGATCTCGTAACGGCTCAACCGGGTGTTTTTGCGATCCCTCGCATCGACAGAGATTATCCTGCGCACGAATCCGAGATCGAGGAGACTACGGAGGTACTTCCCGATGTGGTTGATCGGGATCGCCGTCTCCTTGCTGATCGAGGAGGGGCTTTGCATGCCGCTTCCGATTGCCTCCAGAATGCCGAGATATGTCCGAGGTTCGGCAATCTCGTCCTGGATCAGATAGATCGCTTCCTGCCGGAAAATGGTGACAGGAGAAAGGATTACCTCTCGGATATTTGAGAGCACCGGTTTCCGGTCATCCCACATCTCAAGGTACTTTGGAACCCCCCCGACCACACTGTAGGTCTCAACCACCTGCTCAGGGCTGTAGCTGGGGAGAAAAAGGTGAATGCTTTCAGGATCGATTTCCTCAAGGAGAATGTCTGCGGTTGTTCTCCCGTAGAGGGGACCTCGGCCAGCGAGAAACTCGCTCCGCATCATGTGAAAGTGCGATCCAGCGAGAATCAAGAACAGGCGGGACCTTTTCGCCTGCTTATCCCAGACGATCTGGAGGATACTGGCGATCTCTGGCACCGACTCGAGGAGGTACTGAAATTCGTCGATGGCGACGACAATCCTTCTCTTCCTTGCGATCTCGAAAACTTGCTGTAAAGCGGTTTCCCAATCCGTGAAACGGAAGCCCATTGCCACTCCGGGAAGAAATGGCTGAAGGGCCTTCGAGAACTTCTCAAGGAGCATGCCAGGGGAACTCTTGTGGGCCACCCAGTAAAGAAAACCTTGCTGGACGCGAGTCTCGAGCCAGTGAGTGATGAGAGCCGTCTTGCCGATGCGACGCCGGCCGTAAAGGACCAGGAACTGGGCCCCGGTCCTCCTATAGATTTCGTCAAGGCGCTTAAGTTGACTTTCCCTGTCCACAAAATTTTGCTTACTCACATGGCTAGTATATTACTTATGATGTGAGTTTTTGTCAAGGCTGAGGTCTCCCAGAAAAAAACAGGTACAAACACTAGATTGAAACCAGCGGCGGCCGGGATCTTCAGCGGGGCGGTTGGTCGTTGAACACCCTCTCCACCGCTTGCCGGGATTCGGGGCTCTTGAGGGTGGCCAGCAGGCCGGTTTTCAGCTCCTTGAAGGTGTAGTAGCGCACCTGGTTGATGCGGAGCCGGCGGTCCTGGCGGTCGAGGAAGTTGATCGCTTCGCCGATCGCCTTCGGGCCGACCCGATCGTGGAGGGCGATGAGGAGCGCGAGGACGCCATCCCGGTCGGCGAGCGAAGGCGCGCGGCCTTCCAGGCGCTTCTTTTCTGCGGCCAGGGATCGCCAGCGCCCATCGCTCAAGTTCTTCATGAAAGGCCGGTCTTTGGCCGTCTGAGCCAGGTGTTCGACGATGGCGGCGCCGGTGTAATGGGCCCAGGCGTGGTGATCCTCCTCTCGGCTTTGGTTCCCCCACATCGCCATGACGTGCCCCAGCTCGTGGCAGAGGCCGTAAAAGAGGAATTTGCCATCGGGGGTGGGGGAGCGGAGGGTCTTCTGGTCAATCACCGGGAAGTCAATCTGGGAATGATAGGGATACTGGGGCTCGAAGCGCGGCGGCCGGACGATCTTGTCCTCGAGGTGAATTTTCACCCGCAGCTTTTTTCCGGGGACCTTGCTCCACTCCTCGAAGCCGAAGACCTCTTGATAGGCGTCGAGCACTGCATCGAAAACCCCCGCGAAGCTCTGGAGATACTCTGAATCCAGCCCACCGAGCCCGCGGAGGAGGAAGCGCGGGCGGGAGAGCGCCGTGCCCAGGGCCCGGGCGTGGTCCGGGGAGGCCTTCTCGAGCCGGCTCCGCACGCGCTCGAAGTCGTCGAGGAGGTCCAGGTCCAGCGCCGCTTCCCCGCAATTCACCAGGCTTTCGAAGAGGGGCGGGGAGTCTTTGGTCTTGAGCAGCTTGTCCATGGCCTCCCGCGCCGCCCGAGGGAGCTTCTTGGCCAGCTCCGGCTCCTTGGTCTTCCCGGGCTTCTGGGCATGCTGGTCGTTCAGCTTGCGCACGGCCTCGGTGTAAACCCTCGCCAGCGGGTCGATCTCCCCGGAAATCTCCGGCGGAGAAGAGACCGAGAAAAGAAACATCAATTTCAAAATCATAGGGCGCCTCTCTCCCGCTTCGACAGCACTTTCTTCTCGTAGCTCTTGACCTCCTCCAGCCAGGCCGGGCCGATGGGAACGTTCTGCCGGAGGCAGTAGGCGTTCCAGACGGCGCCGGCGGGCTGGGTCTTCAGCTCCTCGAAAAGCGCCAGGCGGGCGGTGAAGTCCCCTTCGGCCTCGAGCTTGCGGAGCCGCTCGGCCGGCTCGAGGAGCGCGAGGAGCAGGGCCTTGAGGGTGGCGCGGCTGCCGATCACCCAGGCGGCGATGCGGTTGATGCTGGCATCGAAGAAGTCGAGGCCGATGTGGGCGCGGTCGAGGAACTCGCCGCGCACCAGCTCCTGGGCGAGGGCGCGGATCTCATCGGAGAGGATCACCACGTGGTCGCTGTCCCAGCGCACGCCGCGGCTGACGTGGAGGAGGAGCTGATCCACCCACAGGAGCACCGCCGAGATCTTGTCGGCGATCGACTCGGTGAGGTGGAAGTGGCCGAGGTCGAGACAGAGGAGCTTCCGGTTCTTGACGGCGTAGCCGAGGTAAAACTCATGGGAACCGACGACGTAGCTCTCCGAGCCGATGCCGAAGAGCTTCGACTCGACGGCATCGAGAAGATGCTTCGCCGGAAAGGACTCCTTGAAGATCGCATCCAGGGATGCCGCCAGGCGCTCCCGCGGCCCCTTGCGGTCGGCGGGGGTGTCCTTGAGGCCGTCGGGGATCCAGATGTTGGCGATGCAGGGGCTCGCGAGCTGCCTTCCCATGGCGGCGCCGATCTTCCGGCAGGCGATGCCGTGCTCGATCCAGAACTGGCGGATGCCGGGATCGGAATGGCTGAGGGTAAAGCCATCGGCCGCCTTGGGGTGGGAGAAGAAGGTCGGGTTGAAATCGAGCTTGATCTTCTTTTCCATGGCCCAGTCGATCCAGCTCTGGAAGTGCTCCGGCTCGAGCTGATGGCGCTCGACGCGCTTCGAGCCGGTGTCGGCGTAAATGGCGTGGAGGTTGAGGCGGTGGCGTCCGGGGATCAGCTCGAGGGCCTTCTCCAGGTCGGCGCGCAGCTCGCCGAGATTGCGGGCCTTGCCCGGATAGTTGCCGGTGACGGCGAGGCCGCCGCCCAGCTGCTGGCCGGGGCTTTCGAAGCCGCCGACGTCATCCCCCTGCCAGCAGTGCAAGGAGATCGAAATGGCGCCGAGGCGGTCGAGCGCCCGGTCGGTGTCGACGCCGAGGGCGGCGTACTGCTCCCTGGCCAGGGTGTAAGCCTTTTCAATGTTCCCCGAACTTCTTGCCATGGTAGCTCTCCTTCATCCCGATTTCTTCATTGTCGATGCGAACGAATAATCGCCCGATCCGACCTCGAACACCGCCGCGCCACCTTCCTCGCGCAAAAACTTCACCCCTTCCGATCGGGCGGCGGGCTTGCCCCCCTCGGTGACCTGCGCGGCCTCAGCGGCGGGCACGAAGACGGTGGCCGTGGTGTTGGCGGGGATGCGGATCGAGAGGCTGAACCTCCCGCCGTCCATTTCCCAGCTGCTCTCGATCCTCCCCCGGATGGAGTCGTAGCTTGTCTTCATCCAGGTCAAGCCGCCGCCGGGCTGGGGCCGGACGATGATCTTCCGGAAGCCGGGGCCGTCGGTGTTGACGCCGCCGGCGATTTCAAACAGCCACTGGCCGACGGCGCCGAAAGAGTAGTGCGCGAAGGAGTTCATCGACGGTTCGAAAAAGCCGCTCTCCGGCGTCCAGCCGTTCCAGCGCTCCCAGATGGTGGTGGCGCCGTGCTGGATGGAGAAGCCCCAGGAAGGGAAAGTGGTGTTGAGGAGCAGGCGGTAGGCGACCTCGGTCCGGCCGATCCTGCTCAGGACCAGCATCAGGTCCTTGGTGCCGATGAAGCCTGTGGAAAGGCGCCAGCCGCGGCCCTGGATGTCGTCGATCAAATGCTGGGCGGCGAGCTCCCGCTTCTCGGCATCGAGGAGATCGAAGGAGAGGGCGAGCGCGTAGCCGGTCTGGGTGTGGCCGAGGATGCGGCCGTCGGGGGCGACGTAGGCCCGGTTGAAGGCCGCCTTGATCTTCTCGAAAAGCTCGCCGTAGCGTTCGGCATCGTCCTTCCTGCCGAGGGCCTCGGCCATACGGGCGAAGAGCCGGGTGCTGTTGGCAAAGTAGGCGATGTAAATCACCTCCTTGGGGGTCTCGGCGCGGATGTTCAGCCAGTCGCCGAAGCAGTGGAAGCTCGCCGGCGGCAGGAGGTCCGGCGTCGAACGGTTTCTCGAGAAGTCGATGAACCTGCGCATGCTGGCGTAGTGCTTCTCGATGACGTCCCGGTCGCCGTAAAGGTCGTACACCGTCCACGGGCAGATCACCCCGGCGTCCGCCCAAGCCGGCCCGCCGTCGGCGGTGACGCCCTTCGATTTGAGGGGCGCCACCATGGGGAACTGCCCATCCTCGCGCTGCGCGTCGGCGAGGTCGATGAACCACTTGGTGAAGAAGGCCTGGGCATCGGTGATGCGGCAGGCCGTGCGGCAGTAAATCTGCGCATCGCCCGTCCAGCCGAGGCGCTCGTCGCGCTGCGGGCAGTCGGTGGGGATATCGATGAAGTTCATGCGCTGCGTCCAGGAGATGTTGCTGAAGAGCTTGTTGACCAGGTCGTTCGAGCACTGGAAGCGTCCAACCACAGGCGTGTTGCTGCTCAGGGGAATGCCGGTGATGGCCTCCGGGTCGGGCCGGCTCGAGCAGCCAGTCAGCTCGACGTAGCGGAAGCCGTGGAAGGTGAAGCGCGGCTGCCAGACCTCCTCCTCGCCGCCGCCGCGGCAGATATACCGGTCGGTGGCGCGGGCGCTGCGCAGGTTTTCGGTGTAAATGTTGCCGTCGGGGCTCAGCATCTCCGCAAAGCGGAGGGTGATGGCCTGGCCGGGGCTCCCTTTCATCTTCAAGCGGGCGACGCCGGCGAAGTTCTGGCCAAGGTCGAAAACGAAGCGGCCCTTGGCCGGCTCGGTGACCTGGATCGGCTTGAGCGCGCCGAGCTCGTTCACAGGCGGCCCGGGATGGGCCTCGATCCTGGCGGCGATCTTTTCGGTGACGTCGGCGGCGCTCCAGCTCGAGTCGTCGAAACCGGGGGAGTCCCAGCCGGGCAATTCCTTGCGGGCGTCGTAGCTCTCGCCCATGAGGAAGTCGGCCTCGAGAAGGGGGCCGGTGGAGGCCTTCCAGTCGGGGCCGGTGGCGAGGGTCTCGCTCGTGCCGTCGGCGTGCTCCACCACGAGCTGGGCCAGCAGGCGGATCCTGTCGCCGTAGTGGTCGCGCCCGCCGCCGAAGCCGACGTAGCCGGCGTACCAGCCGTCGGCGACGACGGCGCCGAGGCCGTTGGCCCCCGGCTGCACGAGCCCCGTGACGTCGAAGGCCCGGTAGTAGGCGCGCTTCGCGTAGTCCGACCATCCCGGGGCGAACCAGGCGTCGCCCGCGCGGCGGCCGTTGAGCTCGAGCTCGAAGAGGCCGAGGGCGGAGGCGTACGCCACGGCGC
>JACQVS010000048.1 GCA_016209605.1 Planctomycetota bacterium | reverse complement strand
GGGCTTTCTCGGGGGGAGGGCTGTCGAGCCGGTGGCTGATATACAAGATGCTGGCCGCGAGGAGGAGCAGCACCAGGACCGCCTTCCACCCGGAGGTGGCGAAATCGATGAGGGGTCGCAGAATTCTCTTCACACTATTCTTCTCTGATCTCGAATATCAATTTCATTTCAGGATCCCCTGATTTTCAAGGAAAAAAGGTCCCAGCCCTAGTATTGGGGATTAAGATAGGTCACTGAATGAGTAAATGTTTGCCAAAGGCGCTGATCTTTTTGATCCTCCTCGCCGCCTCCCCCGGCCTGCCGGCCCTGGTCATCACCGAGATCCAGTACCACTCCAACCGCCGGCTGGCCGGCGGCCTCGAGGACAAGGACTACGAGTTCATCGAGTTCTACAACGAGAACCGCGATCCCCTCGACCTCTCCGGCCACTATTTCTCGAAAGGGATCGGATTCGAGTTCCCGCCGGGGACCTGGCTCGAGGGCTTGAAGTACCTGGTGGTCTGCCGCAATCCCGACAAGATCCGGAGCGCCTACGGCATCACCAACACCATCGGCCCCTGGAGCGCCACCAACGCCCTCGACAACTCCGGCGAGACCCTCGCCCTCTCCAACCCCGGCGGGGCCGAGGTGCTGCGGGTGAGCTACAACGACCGCGGCAAGTGGCCCGCCGGCGCCGACGGCACCGGTCACACCCTGGTGCTGAAGGACCCGTATCTCGAGCTGGACGACCCCGACCATTGGACCTTGAGCCGAGACCGCGGCGGCTCGCCGGGGAGGGCCGAGCCCTCCTTCACCCCGCTCGCCATCCGCCTCAACGAGGGGCTCCTCCGCACCGCCGGAAGCCGCTTCATCGAGCTTTACAACCAAGGCTCGAGCGCCGGCAACCTCGCGGGATACCATATCACCACCGACCGCCTGCGCCTTGACCAGGCGACCATCGCGGCCGGGGCGAGCCTGGCGCCGCGGGGCTGGCTGGCCTTGAGCGAGGTCGACCTGGGGATCAGCCTGGCCCTGCCGCCCGGCGAGGACCGGCTGTTCGTGGCCCTCGCCGACCCCGAGGGGACGCGGGTTCTCGAGGCCTTCATCTTCCGGCCGCAGGTGGATGGAAAGAGCGAGGCCAGAATCCCCGACGGCGGCGGGGACTTCGAGGAGGCCGCCGATCCCACGCCGGGCGCGGCCAACCGCGCTACCGTCGAGACTGACGTCATCATCGATGAAATCATGTACCACCCCCTGAGCGACGACCCGCGCGACGAGTACGTCGAAATCCACAACCGCGGCGCGGCGGCGGTCGACCTCGGCGGCTGGAGCTTCGTCAAGGGGATCAACTTCACCTTCCCGGCGGGGACGGCCATCGGCGCCGGAGAATACCTGGTCATCGCCCGCGACCCGGAGCGTATCCGCGCCGTCTATGGCCTGCCGGCGGAGAAGGTGCTCGGCCCGGCGCAGGATCAGCAGTCGCTCGAGGATTTCGGCGCGCTGTCCAATGAGGGGGAGCGCTTGACCTTGAAAGATGCCCTGGGAAACACCGCCGATGCGGTGCGCGCCTTCGATGGCGGCGAGTGGCCGCACTGGGCCGACGGCGGCGGCTCCTCGCTCGAGCTCATCGATCCCTTTTCGGACAACGACGCCGGCCAGGCCTGGGATGCGAGCGATGACTCGGGAAAGGCCGACGCGCAGATTTATTCCTACACCGGCCGCTACCTCGGCGGCGAGCCGGAGCTGCAGTTCGCCCTCGCCGGCCCGGGCAAGGCGTTGATCGACGACGTCGCCATCACGGCCGGGGCGACCAACCACGTCACCAACGGCGCTTTCGAGGCCGACGCCAGGGGCTGGATGCTGCAAGGGACGCACGTCCATTCCGCCCGGACCACGGAGAATCCCATCAGCGGCGCCGGATCGCTCTTGATCATTTCCACTGCCGGCGGCGACAACAAGGTGAACCGCATCGAGACGCCCGATGCCAGCGGCCTCGGCCTCGGCGCCTTGAACACCACGACCACTTATACCATCTCCTTCAAGGCGCGCTGGGTGGTGGGATCGCCGGCCCTGCTGACCCGAGGCTACAACCACGCTTACCCCCGGTCCCATCGCCTGGCGGTGCCGGCCAACCTCGGCACCCCCGGCGCGCCCAACAGCGCCACCCTCCGGCGGATCGCCCGCGCCGGCTCGGCTGACGCCGGGCCGGTGCTGTCGCGCCTGGAGCAGAGCCCGGCGGTGCCCGGCGACCGGGAGGTGGTGAAGGTGAGCATCCGAGCCTTCGACGCCGACGGCGTGAGCGAGGTGAGGCTTTTCTACGCCGCCGGCAATCCCCCGGACGGCAGCGGGAGTTCGGTGGCGTTGGCCGATGCCGATGGCGCTGGCAATTACACGGGCAGCATCCCGGGCTTCCCCATGAACACCAGGGTGGTGTTTTTCGTCGAAGCGCGCGATGCCGGCGGCCGGGTGGGGCGCTACCCGGCCGATGACGCCGCGCGGGCCCATCCCTTCCTCGCCGATCCCGCCGCCGCGGCCTCGGTCGACCGGCGCTACTGCATCTATCGCCACGCGGTGCGCAACCCGGCGACCAGCTTCCACTCCTACCGCTTCTGGATGCACCAGGCCAACGAGGAGTACCTCTCGTCGCGGCCGCTCCACTCGAACGATCCGGTCGACGGCGCCTTCGTCCTCCGCGGAACGAGCATTTTCCACAACTCCAGGATCCGCTTCGCCGGCAGCCCGTGGGCCCGCGGCGGCTGGGGCGGCAGCTATCGCATCCGCCTGCCCGACGACGGCGGCGTCCCCGACCGGTTCGCCTCCTTCAACCTGGAGAACCACGCGACCGATGCCCGGGAGCGCATCTCCCACTATCTCATCCGCTACAACCAGGGGGCGGCGCGGGTGCCGTACTCGGATCAGTGGTTCGCCCTCTTCCAGGTGAACGACCGCTTCGCCGGCAACCGCGAGCACGTCTGGACCCCCAACCGCAAGTTCCTCGAGCTGTGGTGGGGGGAGGATTCGAACGGCGACTTCTTCGAGCTCGACGACCGCTTCGAGTTGAACGACGGCGGCGCCATGGTCTCGAGCCAGGACGCCCGCCTCCTTTACCCGCCCTATTCCGGGAGCGGCTCCGACAAGGAAAACTACCGCTATTACTTCAACCTGCGCGCCAAGGAGGGGAATGACGACTACGCCAGCCTCATCAGCCTGGCGCAGGTCATGACCCCGAGCCGCACCTCCAACAGCCAGTTCGATGCGCTGGTGTGGAACCAGCTCGAGGTCGAGGAGGTCCTGCGCGTGCTCTCCATCCGGCTCAACATCGACGACTGGGACACCTGGGGGGCGCGGCGCGGCAAGAACGCCTACCTCTACCGGCCGGAGGCGGCCGGGCGGTGGATTTTCATCCCGTGGGACCTGGAGCTCACCTACGGCGACCCGAGCGCCTTTTCCATGCCGGCCAATCCCACCAGCACCTGGGGGAACAACTTCCCCGAGGTCGAGCGGCTGCTCAACCGGCCGCGGATCAAGCGCCTTTACTACGGCATTCTCAAGGAGATGGTCGACCATCACTTCCGCTCGAGCCATCTGCAGCCATTCATGCAGAGGCTGGCCGCGATCGGCGCCGGCGGCACCGAGGTCGGCCAGCCGGGCGGCTGGATCGACCAGCGCGCCCAGAAGATCCGCGGCTGGATCCAGCCGGTGGTCTACCCGCAGGTGCATCTGGCCATCACCACCAATAACGGCGAACCCATGGCGGTGCCGGGGGACAGGGCGAGCCTCGCCGGCAGCGCACCGGTGGAGGTGATGGGGCTCGAGGTGCGCGTCAACGGCGCCCCCGTCCCCGATCTGGCGATCGCTTTCTCCAACACCAGTTTGACCGGCTGGTCGGCGGCCGACCTCCCGCTCAAGCCCGGGGCCAACACGGTGGAGGTCTTCGGCTTCGACGGCCTGGGGAACTTCATCGAGAGCGACTCGATCGACATCGACGCGGTTCTCGACTGGGGCCCGCCGCGCCTCGACTCCATCATTCCGGCGGCGGGCGTCGCCGGGGATCCGGTGGTGCTCCTCGGCGCCGGCTTTCATGGCCGCCTGGCGGTGCTCTTCGGCCCGATGCCGGCGGCGGAATTGGTTTTTGAAGAAAAGATGAGGCCCAACCAGATCCTGGCCACGGTGCCGGAGGGCCTCGCCGCCGGCGCCGCGCCGGTGAAGGTCCGCAATCTCGATGGCCAGGAGTCAAACGCCCTCCCCTTCCAGGCGCTGCCTTCGGCCACGCGCTTCCTCCGCGGCGATGCCAACGGCGACCGGGCGGTGGACCTCGCCGACGCGGTGCGGATCCTCATTCACCTCTTCAAATCTCCGGTGGGGGCGTGCCGCGATGCCCTGGACGCCGACGACAGCGGCGCTCTCGACCCGACCGACGCCATCCGCCTGCTCGAGTACCTCTTCCTCCACGGCGCGCCGCCCGCGGCGCCGTTCCCGGCGTGCGGTGGGGACCCCACGACCTCGGATCCCCTCGACTGCGCGATGGGCTTGGCCGGATGTTAAAATTATTTCTTGCAAGAAATCCAACGCCGCCCTCGTCATCAAGTTATCCGGAGGTAGGCCATGCAGCCGTTCAAAGCAGCGCAGCTCGGAGCTCTTCTTCTCTTCGCTCTCTCTAACCCCATTCGAGGCGAGATCCCGTTTCTCGTGAAAAGCTCCACCCAGAGCGCCTACCCCCGATCGTTCGTCTGTAGTCGATGCCCTGCACGCCCCTCCCGAGCACCTGTTCGACGGGAACGGCACCTTGTTCTTCACCGTCTACTCCCCCCTCCGCGGCCTCGAGCTGTGGCGGAGCGACGGGAGCCCCGAGGGGACCGTCCTGGTGAAGGACATCTACGAAGGACCTGACGACTCGAATCCGCGGGAATTTGCCATGGTTCGCGGGATCCTTTACTTCAGCGCCCGGGACGCCGGGCACGGCGCGGAGCTCTGGCGGAGCGACGGGACGGCGGCGAGCACGGTCCTCGCGGCCGATTTGAAGAGCGGCCCGGAGAGCTCGTACCCCGCGGGGCTCGTCGAGCTGAACGGCCTCCTCTGCTTCGCCGCCGAGGGGGACGCCGGCCGCCGCGAGCTGTGGGCGCTGCGTCCCGAGATCACGGCGACTCTTTTCATCCGCGGCAATGTGATCGCTCGCCAGGCCGGCGAGCCTCCCGGGATCGGCGATGCCATCCACATCCTGCGCCACCTCTTCGCCGGCGGCGCCGCCCCCGCTTGCCTGAAGAGCGCCGATGCGGATGACTCCGGCGTGATCGACCTGGCCGATGCCATCGCGCTCCTCCGTTACCTCTTCCTTGCCGGCGCGCCGCCGCGCGGCCCCTTCCCGCGCTGCGGCCCCGATCCGACCCCGGACGGCCTGCCCTGCGCCTCCTACCCGGCCTGCGAGTGATCCGAAGAGGCTTTAGATGGCTTTTCAAATTGACCATGGCCAAATAAGATGGCCATCTTCCCAAAAACCAGGTATTATTCCTGCATGAAAGCCAAGATGAGGACCATACCTGCCGGGAAATTCAGGAACACCTGCCTCAAGCTCATGGATGAGGTTCAAAAAAACAAAATCCCCCTCATCGTGACCAAGAGGGGGAAGCCGATCGTTCAAGTCATTCCTTTCACCGAGAAAGTCGGCGCGAAGAGCCTGCTCGGGACCCTGATATACGCGGCGGAGGACATTTACTCAACCGGTGAAAGCTGGGAAGCGGACTCCTGATGGCCGTGATCCTGGATACCTGCGCCTGGATCTGGTACGCCACGAAGCCGGACCAGCTCTCCAGACCGGCTGCCGAAGCCATTCAACTGGAGAAGAGCCGGTCCGGAATCTTCGTCTGCGTCATTTCCGTCTGGGAAGTGGCCAAGCTGGTGGAAAAGGGAAAACTGAGATTCTCCATTCCCTGCGGCGACTGGATCGACCAGGCCATGAGGCTGGAAGGGATCACGCTTCAGCCGCTCACCCCGGAGATTTGCATCGCCAGCACGCAGCTTCCTGGAGCTTTTCACGGCGATCCCGCCGATCAAATCATCGTGGCGACGGCTCGGTCTCTCTCCCTGCCGGTCATCACTAGCGACCGGGGGATTCGAAGGTACGCCCACGTGGCTTCGCTGTGGTGAGAGGTTCACCGGGCCACCGGATAGCCGTCCTGGTTCTTCTCCCACCAGCGCTGCCACTCCCGGAGGGCCTCGTCGAGGTTCCGGCCCTGCAGGCGGCGCCAGTCCTCCTGGGCGCGGCCGAGGGAGTGGCCGGTCAAGCGCCGCAGGGCGCGCGCCGCGTAATAGCGGACCTCGGCGCTCGCGTCGGCCAGCAGCCGGAGGAGGTCGGCGAGGTGCTCGGGCTGGGCCAGGTCGGAGACGATCCCCGCGGCCTTGACGCGCTTCTCCTCATCGCCCTTCGAGCGCTCCGACTGCACGTAGCGGATGAGCGGGATGACGCAGTGGTCCCCCAGGGCGCGGATGTCCTGCTCGTAAAGCAGCTCCATCTTGGTCTGGCCGATCTGGGCGAAGAGGTCATCGATGCGCCGCGCCAGCTCCTCGTTCTGGCCGCCTTTCAAGATGAGGATCTCGTGGATCCAGTTGATCTGCCGGACGAGGTCGTATTCTTTTTTGACCTCTCGGATCCGGCCGGCGGCGACCGTCGCCGTCGATCCCCGCGGCACGGCCTGCTCCCGCTCCTGCCCCTTCACCACAGCGGCTCCTTCGAGGACGCGCACGGTGGCGCGGTCGGCTTCCGCCAGGACGTCGATCTGCGCCTCCGGCGCCTCGAGGCTCATGGCGGCGGCCGGCACCTCGACCGCGAAGGGGGCCTTTCCCTTGGCGGCGGACCAGATCCGGCCGCGAAGCAGCTCGAGACGGCGCTCCTCGGAAAGCCGGATCTCGGTGTCGTGGTCGAGGCGCACCTGCGAGCCGTCGGCGAGGGCGATTTCGCCGCGCGCCTTGGCTTCGGTGCGCAGGCGGCTGCCCGCGGGGATAGCGCCCGTCACCACGATCGGCCGCCATGCGGCCTCTCCCGGCGGCAGGAGCTCCACCGGCCCGGCGGCCAGATCCAGCCGGGCCGCGGGGGCGGCGGGGGCCGCGTCGGGCGGCCGGCTTGGCAGGGCAGGCTGTGGCGGAGCCACCGCCACGGGGGCCGGGGCTTCCGGCAAGCGCTGCCGCCACGGCTGGAAGAGGAGGACCGCTGCCTGGAATCCCGCCGCCGCCGCGAGAGCGATGGGCAGCCAGCGGAAGGGGCGCCGTTTCGGCGTCCGGCCGCGGGAAGTCTCCGGGAGACTGGCCAGCACCTTGGCAGCCAGCTTCCGGGCGTTTTCCCGTGGGGCCGCGAAGGCCCGCCGCAGCTCCCGATCTTGCGCCTCCAGGCCGCAGAAGGCCTCCCGGCAGACGGGGCAGGCCTCGAGATGCCGGTCCAGCGCGGCCCCCTCGACCGGCTCGATTTGCCGGTCGATCCTGGCATTGATGAGGTTCATGGCCTGGTCGCAGTTCATTCACAACCTCCGGGAGCGGTGGAGCCGCTCCCGCAAGAGCAGGCGCGCCTTGGTGAGGCGCGCGTTGATGGTGGCAGTCGAGACGCCCAGCATGGCGGCGATGTCTTGATAGCTCAAATCATCGTAATAGAAAAGCAGGATGACGCGGCGCAGCTTTTCGGGCAGCTGCTCGACCTCGTCGAGCAGCCGGCCGAGCTCCTCGGCCTCTTCCAGGGGGTCGGCGATGCCGGCCTCGTTCCGGGCGGCGAAGTTCGGGGGGTCCTGGTCCGGCCCCAGCGCGCTGAAGGTCACCTGCGAGCGCTCCTTGGCCTTGACCCAGTCGAGGCAGGTGCGCAACGCGATGCCGTAAAGCCAGCTGCCGAACTTCTCCGGCTCGGCGAGCGAGGAGAGCGCCCGATAGGACCGCAGCAGGGCCTCCTGGGCCAGATCCTCGGCCGCCTGGTAGCGGCCCGCCTTCGAGTGGCAGACCGCCAGGACGCGGGGCGTCCAGCGGCGCACCAGCTCCTCAAAGGCCTCCTTGTGGCCCGCCAGCGTCCGGCGGACCAGCTCGGCATCGGACATTCCACCTCCGGCGATCAAAAATGGCGTCTTCGGGATGTCAGTAGAATGAAAAATCGCCGCCGCCATGGAAAAATCGGCGCCGCGACGATTCGACCACTTTCTCATAGGCGTTGGGCGAGGCGTCGGCCAGGAAGGCGTCCTGCTCCTGGGGGGTGGGCGGAAGGCCGATGAGGTCGAGGGTCACCCGGCGCAGCCAGGTCAAGCGGCCGGCGGGGGAGGCCTGCCGCAGCCCTTCTTTCTCCAGGCGAGACAGGATGAAGGCATCGATGGGATTGGTCGCCCGCGCCGGCTCGCGGGCCGCGGGAACCGGCGGCTTGGCGATGGGCTGAAAGGCCCAGTGGTTTTTCTCTTCGGGGGTGAAGGGGCGCTGGAAGGGGCCGAGGTCGGGTTCGCCGGCCAGCGCGCCGCCCAGCCAGAAGACCACGACCGCGCCACATTTTAAGCGAACCCGTTTCACCATGACCAAGGATTCAGTATATCAGGATCGCCCCTGCCGGTAAAGCTCCTCGAAACGCGCGTCGGTCTCCTCGGTCAGCGCCCGAAGCTCCGCCTCCAGGCGCTGGCGCCAGGCCTCGAGCTCCTCAGCGGAGAGGTTGGGCGGAATTGGCAAGGGCTTGCCGCACCGCACCAGGCCGCGGGTGAACGGCCGCGGGATGACGAACTGGTCCCAGGTCGGCAGCTTCCAGGAGCGGGCGTAGGAGATGGTCAAGGTAACGATCGCCAGGCCGCTTTTCGAGGCAAAGTAAACCGCCCCCGGCTGGAAGACGTGGCGCGGCCCCTGCGGGCCATCGGGGGTGAAGCCGTAGTCGCGGCCGCTTCCCAGGTCGGCCAGCAGCCCGCGCATCCCCTGGATGAAGCCGCGCGTGCTCGAGCCGCGCACCGCCAGGTAGCCGAGGCGGTTGATGACGCGCGCGATCATCTCGCCGTCGCCATGGGAGGAAATCAGCACCCGCAACCCCTGGCGGCGATGGGTGTAAGCGAGACCGAGCAGGCGCTGGTGCCAGAAGACGTAGATGGTGTTCGGGCGGCCGCGGGGATCGGGCGGGATGAAATGCTCGCTGACCCAGCGGATGCGGACGGTGCCGATCCACCCGCGCACCAGCCAGGGGCCGATCCAGCCGGCCAGCCAGTTGCGCGCCCGGCGACGCCAGCGCTTGAAGCGCTTGCGGAGCTTTGGACTCGAGACGGCGGTTTCAGGAGGGGACATGGGCGGGGCTTCTTCCTTCCTTCAAGGCCTCGAGGCAGGCCTCGAAAACTTCTTCGGGGAACAGAGTGGCCATGCAGATGCGATGCTCGCAGCGCCGCAGCTTGCAGGGGCTGCAGGGGACGCGGCTCTGGACAATGCGGCCGCGGATCGGGTAGGGGCCGTAGACCCGCGGGTTTTTCGGGCCGTAAAGGCCGACCAGGGGCGTGCCGCAGGCGGCGGCGAGGTGGAGGCAGCCGGTGTCCGCGGCCACCACCAGGGCGCTGCGCGCCACCAGGGCGGCAAGCTGAAACAGCTTTTCCGTCGGCGGGGCGATGGTGGCTCGGTCGATCGCTTCGGCGAAGGGGCGCTCGCCGGGCCCCCAGGTGATGATGATACGGGCATCGAAATGCTCGCGGAGGCGGTCCCAGAGGGCCCGGAAATGCTCGGCGGGCCACTGCTTGAGCATTCCAAAGGCGCTCACTGCGGGATGGAAGAGGATGACCGGGCCCGTCGCCGGCAGCGTTTCCAGAAGCTGCTCGGCCCACCGCAAGTCTTCCTGGGGAATGGGCAGGAGCGGAGGGGGACAGCCGCCGCTCCAGCCGAGGCCGCGCACCAGATGGAGGTTCTTGAGGACCTTGTTCTCAAGGGCGGGGGCCGGCGGGGCGCGGTGAGTGGCGAAGATCCAGCCGCCCGGCTCCCGGCAGTCGCTCGGGTGGAAGGAGAGCCGGCGCCCGCTTCCGCTGGCCAGCGCCAGGAAACCGCTGCGGAAGTTCCCCTGAAAGTCGATGACCAGGTCGAAGCGCTCGCGGCGCAGCGAGCCGAGGAAGCCGGCCGCCTCGCGCAGCAGGACCGGCCACTGGGCCGGCGAGCGCAGCCGCTTCCGCCAGCGCTTACGTTCGAGGACGAAGAGCCGGTGGAGGAGCGGATGACCTTGGAGGAGGGCGGCCCCCAGGGGCTCCACCAGCCAGGAGATCCGCGCTCGCGGAAAGAGCTCCTTCAGCGCGGCCAGGGAAGGGAGGACATGGATGACATCGCCGAGGGCGCTGGTGCGGATGATGAGGATTTTCCGGATGGTGTTCGGATCCAGAGGGATCATGGCTTGAGATTGTATTTGCCGTTAACAACTCGCGCAACTTGCGGTTATATTGATGCATTCCATTTTGCCAGCAGATGAAAATTTTGCCATCAGATGAAATCGGTATGGCTTGCATGGACGACTACGAGATCGTGGAAGTGACCCAGCCCTCCCCGGCCACCGTGGTGGTTTCTCCGCGGCTGCGGGAGAAGGTCCTGGAGGCCGGATTCGCAGATCCGGACGCGGCCCTGAGGAGGTCGTCCGTCGAGTTCTGGACCTCGGGGGGAAGGATCCCCCATCCGGTGGTGCGGGTGGGTGAAGACCTCTGGGTGGTCAAGGCTTACCGGCGCGGCGGCTTCTTCTCCCGCTGGAACCGGAGCCTTTACTGGAGCGGCAAGCGCTTTCTCCGTGAAATTGCCGTCTGCAACCGGGCCTTGCGGGCGGGCGTGCCGACCGTCCCCCCGGTGGCCTTGATCCTGCGCCGCAACCGCTGCCGGCTGCTGCGAGCCTGGCTCATCACCCCTTTTGTCGCCAATGCGATCCCCTTGAGCCGCTTCTTCTCCGCCTCCGCCTTGCCCGCCGGACCGGGCGCCGCCGTTTCGACGAGCGCGGTTTTTCGAGCGGCGGGAGAAACGGTGTACCGCATGCACGGCGCCGGCATTGACCACCACGACCTCAACGTCAACAACTTGATGGCCCATGCGACCGGTGCTGCCGCCCCGCTGCAGGTGATCGTGCTCGACTGGGACCGCGCCCGCTTCCGCCCCCGCCCCAGCGGCTTCGCCTACCGCAACCTGCTTCGCCTTTACCGCTCCGGTTTGAAGATGCGGGTCGGCCTGGCGCAGCTGGCGGAGCCGGTGCGGAGCTTCCTCCGCGGTTATTTTCGAAAAAACCTGAACGGCCTGGATGAGCTGCGGCGCTACTACCGCCGCTGGAAATTCACGGGCATCGTATTGCATCGGTTGTTCTGGAGTGGAAATGAAGCCGGAAAAGAGCTTTGAATTTCGCCGATTTCTTGGCCGGCCGCTGCGCGTCGGCGGCATCGATTACTTGAACTCCCGGCCGCTCATCGAGGCATTCGGGAATGTGGCTGGAGATGAAATCGAGGTGGTCAACATGCCTCCCAGCGAGCTGGCGCGCCGGCTGCGGTCGCGCCAGCTGGATGTGGCGCTCGTCCCCGTGGTCGAGTATTTCAGCGCCCCGAAAGCCCTGCCGTACTGGATCGTTCCCGGCATTTGCATCTCGAGCTACGGCGCCGTCGAGAGCATCCGCTTGTTCCATCGAGTCCCCTTGGGCGAGGTGAAGTCCGCCGCCCTCGACCAGAGTTCGATGACCAGCGTCCTGCTTGTCCGCCTGCTCTTCGCCGAACGCCCCGAGGCGCGCTGGCGGGCGCCGGCTCCGGCCGCGCCTTCCAGACGGGGGGCGGCAGGGAACGCCGTGGCCTTCGAGCCGATCGAGTCGGAGGCGGGGATTGCCGCCGTGGAGGGGCGCTCCGCGCTCGGCCGGCAGCCAGAGGCGGTTCTGCTCATAGGGGATGCAGCCCTGGAAGTCCGCCCGGCTCCCGGCTGGAGCTTTGTCGACCTGGGGACGGAGTGGACCCGCTGGACCGGCTTGCCCTTCGTGTACGCCTTCTGGGTCCTGCACGGCGATCCGGTGCCGGGCCTGGCTTCCTGCTTTCAAGCCGTCAGCCAGTGCGGCTACGCGCACATCGACCGGATCGTCTCTGCCGGGCCGCTCCCAGCCGGGAAGGACCGCGGCGAGTGCCTGCGGTATTTGAGCCAGGTCATCCGCTTCCGCCTGGGGCCGGCGGAGATCGAAGGCTTGCTCGAATTCATCCGGCGGCTCGAGTCGCGCCGGCTCCTGGCGGTGGACCGACCCCTGGAGCTGCGCTTCCTGGAAACTTGATATGCCGTCGGAACTGCTCCCCATCAGTGCCTGCTTCATCGCCGGCAGCGAAGAGCGCGACCTGCCGGAGGCCATCCGCAGCATCGATTTCGTCAAGGAGATCGTGGTGGTCATCGATGCCCGCTGCCAGGACCGCACCGAGGCGGCCGCGGCCGGAGCCGCCCTTCCGGCCCAGAACCTGCGGATCCTCAAGCGCGCCTGGAGCGGCCACGTCGACCAGAAGAACTTCGCCACCGAGCAGGCGAGCTGCCCCTGGGTCCTCTGCCTGGATGCCGATGAACGGGTGTCGCCCGAGCTGAGCCGGGAGCTGCGGGAGCTGTTCGCGGGCGGCGAGCCGGCGCTGTCCGGCTATTCCGTGCCGCGGCGCAACTTTTACCTGGGGCGCTGGATCCGCCACGGCGGCTGGTACCCCGACCGTAAGGTTCGGCTGTTCCGAAAAGACCGCGGCCGCTGGGGCGGAGTCAACCCCCACGACCGTGTCGAGCTGGCTGGGCCCGGGGGGAAGCTGCAAGGCGACCTCTGGCATTCCCCCTACCGCGGCCTGACCGAACACCTCGAGAAGATGGACCAGTACACCGCCGTCGCCGCCACCAAGATGCACGAGGCCGGAGTCCGCCTCGCCGTCTTGAAGATGCTCACTCACCCGGCGTGGAAGTTCCTGCGCATGTACCTGCTGCGGCTGGGCTGCCTCGACGGCTTCCCCGGATTGGCGGTAGCCCTGTTAGGTTCCTTTTACGTCTTCTTGAAGTACGCCAAGCTGTGGGAGCTGAGGAAGCTGGAGCGGCTGGCGCGAAGCCACGGCGCCGTGCCGGTGAAAACACCGGAGCCGCCGGGAGGTTAAGTGCAGTTTTTCGCAAATAATTGTAGGGTCAGGTCGAGCGATTTTGGCTACTGGCAAGGCGCGCCCGCGAAGGCGATACGGGACGGAGTACCGCCGAGCGGGCGCAACGCCGCCAGGAGACGAAAGCGCCGGCATC
>JACQVS010000053.1 GCA_016209605.1 Planctomycetota bacterium | reverse complement strand
GCGTTGGGCCTCCTCGCCTTATTTCTCCGGTTAATAAGGCTGCGTCGGCCCGCCTTGTCTGGCGCCTTCTCGCTCGGCCTCGGGCCTCGGAGCGACTTTCGGGACAGGCTCTTAGTCGGGGAGACATCTCTATTTTAACAGCATCTCCCTCCCGTTTGTCCACCCTGTGCCGAATTTTTTGAAATCGCGGCCGCGCCGGCCGGGGCGCAGGGGAAGAGCCCGAAGTGCTGGATGGGCCGGGTCACCTCGAAGTGGCGGCCCAGACGAGTCTCGGACAGCATGCGGGCGGTGTTGCGGCAGACGGCCGCCGGCCGATGGGTTTCGAAGACGTGGTGGTCGTCGAGAGCGAAGCGCGCCGGACAGGAGGGGATGGTTCCCAGGTACGTGGCCGCCTGGCCGAAGTCCTCGCAGCGGCGGTCGAGGGGCTCGGCGAACTTGAAGGCGCGGAGGGTGATGGAGTAAAAGCGGATCGGGACGCCGAGCACGTCTTCCTCCACCAGCCGGCGGCTGACGACGCGCGGGTCGCCGAAGCCGCAGTCTTTCAAGAGATCGTACCAGTCGTGCTCGTAGAGGGCGCCGCCCAGGCACTCGGCCACCAGCTGGCGCTGCTGCCGGATCTTCTCGGGCACGCGCCGGTCGGCGGAGATGTCGGAGATGTACATTTCACCGCCGTTCTTCAGCACGCGGTAAATGGTGTCGACCACCTGCGCCTTGAGGGGCGAGAGGTTGATGGTGCAGTCGGAGATGACCAGATCGACGGCCTCGTCGGCGATCGCCTCGGCGGTCTCGATGTAGCCCTGATGGAAGAAGACGTTGGGCCGGGAGTGCCCGAAGGCGGCCATGGCCGGCGCGACGTTGCGGCGGGCCACCTCCAGCTGCTCCTCGGTCATGTCGATGCCGTGCACCCGCCCTTCCGGGCCGACGAGCTTCGCCATGATGAAGGCATCGAGGCCGGCCCCCGCCCCCAGGTCGAGGACTGTCAAGCCGGCAAGGTCATCATCCGGGATGGAGCAGCCGCAGCCGAAGTTGCGCTCCCTGACCTCCTGGGGGAGCAGCTTGACGATCTCCGGAAAGCGCGCCGCGGTGTTGTCGGCGCAGCACGCCTTCTTCTCGAGATCTTCAGTCTTCCGGAGCACCCGGCCGTAGTAGTTTTTGAGGTATGAGCGCAGCTCTTCCCCCTTGAGAATCGTTTCTTTGAGAGTCAAACCCATGATTGGACCTTTGCTGGTAAAGAATAACAAGCCAACCTGTTTTTATTCTTGAGATTTCGATTGAACCATCAGCCTCTCGAGCCGCCACTCCTCCAGCGGCACCCGCTCCGCGAAAGCGATCTTGCAGGCGTATCCGTATCCCGGCCCCTGCAGGGAGCCGCACTGGATCCGGCCAGCGCGAATGCGCAGGAAGACCTGTCCGGCGCGGCGCTCGTAAAGGTCCGGGTGGCAGCTCAAAGCCGACTCGCGCTCCGCCGCGCCCAGATGGGCCAGGCCGAAGAAGTAGTGGTGACCGTTCCTCTCAGCGTGCGGGATGCCGAGGCTCGCCAGCGTCGCCAGGTCCTGCTGGAGCGGCATGACCGGCAGGTTGGCCAGATCCTCGCCGCTTAGAAAGTAACGATCTTCTCCCAGCTCCTGGTTCCATCGAAAGACCCGGGCGCGGTTGTGAAGCGCCTTGAAAATCCCTTTACAATTCTTGATCGAGCAGCCGCGGTAGCCCAGCTCGGCGGCCTTGGCGAAGGCCTGGAGGTCATCGTCCGACTCATCGATCAACACCGGCCGGATCTTCCCCAGCTCCTCGATGGCCGATCTGGCCTCCGGCAGGAGGGCGATCTCCCGCGCCAGGGGCTGCTCGATGAAGAGGGTGCGGTCGAGGAGCCGCCGGCCCCAGGCGGTCTTCCCCAAGGCCTCGAGGAGAGCGAGCAGGTCGCCGGCCGTTTTGTACTGCTCGTTGCCATCGAGGGTGAGGTGGAAATCCTCCCCGCGTTGCCCGATGAGGACGGCGGCGATTTTTCGCAGCCGCTCGAGGTCGGAGTCGAGCTGGTTGCTGATCTTCACCTTGAAGTATTTCAAGCCGTAGAAGCGGACATCCTCCTCCAGGGCTTGGGGGAGCCCATCGTCGAGGCGTTCGGAGGGGGAGATCTCGGCGGCGATGATGGGGTCCGCCAGCCCAACGGTGTGCCGGCAATAGATCTTTTCCAGCGGCCGCTCGGGGATTTCCGGCCCGGCGGGAAAACCCAGGGCGCCGCTCTTCAAGGCCTGATGGAAGGAGGCCCCCGCGAGGCGGCAGGCCGCATCGATCGCCGCCCGCTCCAGGAGCGAGCTGCCGAAGGAGGCGGTGAGCCGGTTGAGGCCCAGAGCCGAAACGCGGCGCAGGACTTCGGGATAAGCGCGCTGCCAGACCGGATAAGCCGCCGCGGGTCGCTCTCCGGCGGAGCCGGCTTGCGAATAAACCTCCCGGGCGGCCTGGATCGCCGCCAGGAGGTCGGCGACGTTGCGCTCGAAGTCTTTTGAGGGATCCTTGTCGAACCAGCGCGGCGGCAGGCCGTCGGCCGAAAAGCCCTCGGCCCGCCGCCCCGACGCCGTTTCCACGGCCATCCGCACGTGGAGGATCGGAACGGCGGTGAGGGAAGCGTTGCCGTAGCGGAAGGGCATGCGCGTCCAGGCTTCGCTCAGGCGGAACTCGATGCCGCAAATTCGAAATTGGAGGGGATCCGTGCGCATATTGTTCTTTGAAAAACCGATGATACCGGATTTCCTCTGGCCAGCCGCCATAAATTCGTTTTAAATGTTTCGTTTCGTGAATCTAACAAGGAGATTTTGCCAGCCATGAGCCGATATGCAAGGGCCGTCCGCTTGCGGCAGTTCGGCGGGCCGGAGGTTTTGCAGGTTGAAACCGTTCACTTGCCTGATCCGGGCCCCCGGGAGGTCATCCTGCAGGTCGAATGGATCGGCCTCAACCGCGCCGAGATCCTCTATCGCGAGGGGAGCTATCTGGTCAAGCCCGAGCTCCCCGCTCCCATGGGCATGGAGGGAGCGGGAGTTGTGGTCGAAGTGGGCGAGGAGGTGACGCGCCTCTCGCCGGGAGATCGGGTTGGCGTCATTCCCGGCACGTTTGACGTCCGCAAGTACGGGTGCTACGGCGATTGCGTCGCCCTCCCGGCGGACGCGCTCGTGCCGACGCCGCCCGAGCTCGAAGGGCCGGAGGCGGGCGCGGTGTGGATGGCGTACCTGACGGCCTGGGGGGGGCTCCTCGACGCCGGCGGCCTCTATGAGGGCTGGACGGTGGTCATTCCCGCCGCCTCGAGCGCCTGCGGCATCGCCGCCATTCAAATCGCCCGGCGCGAGGGGGCCCGGCCCATCGCGGTGACCACGCATGCGGAGAAGGTGGAGCGGCTCAAGGAGATCGGGGCCGGCGAGGTCATCATCTCGACTTCCGAGGACCTGGCCAGGCGGGTCCTCGAGCTCACCGGTGGCCGGGGCGCGGAGCTGTTCTTCGATCCGGTAGGCGGAGCCTGGCTCGAGAAGGAGATCGCGTGCGCCGCCCCCGGGGGGCGCATTGTCCTCTACGGCATCCTCGATCCGCGGCCCCTGGTCTTCGAGCCCCGCTTTCTGATCGGCCGCGGCTTGCGCATGGAGGGCTATTTCCTCCCCTCTACCACCCGCGACCCGCAGCGACTGGGATTGGCGGTGCAGTACATCGCCGAGGGGATCGGCGAGGGGGCGCTGCGTCCGGTCATTGCCAAGGTGTATCCGCTGTCGCAGATTCAAGAAGCTCACCGCTTTCTCGAGTCGGGAAAGCAGATTGGCAAGGTGATGGTGCAGGTGTGATGGCGGGATCGAAGAGCGCTTCGGCAGGATTTCCGTGGCGGCGCTGCCGCTGGGGGCTGGCGGGGGCCGCCATCGCCGCCGCGGCGGCGGCCCTGGCGCGGGAGTGGCTCTATGTCGATCGCATGCGGCAGGAGAAGGTGGTTTTCACCATGGAGGTCGGCGGCGCCGTCTTTTTTTCCACGTTCATCGCCTGGCTCATCTTCTCTGGCCGGCCGCTCAGGCGGCGCCTGCAAGTCCTGCTCGCTTTCCTCGCCCTGGCGGGGGTCGGCGCGGCGCTCTTCCTCTACGGCTATCACGGCGTGACCGGCGATCTGGTGCCGGTGTTCGACTGGCGCCCGGGCTCGGGGAGAAAAGGTCTTTCGAGCGGCGTGCCGCCCGGTTCCTCTTCCCAGGAAGCCAGGAAGGCTCGACCCTTCTCGATTTCTCCGGCCGACTACCCCCAGTTTCTCGGCCCGAGGCGGGACGCCGTCTTGACGGGAACAAAGCTGGCGCGCGACTGGCAAGCCCACCCGCCGCGGCTCCTCTGGCGGCAGCCCATCGGCCTGGGGTGGTCGGCGTTCGCCGTCGCCGCCGGCGCGGCCCTCACCCAGGAGCAGCGCGGCGAGGAGGAGCTGGTCGCCGCTTATGACCTGCTCTCCGGGAAAAGGCTGTGGTCGCACGCCGATCCGGGGCGCTACCGCTCGGTCATCGCCGGCGATGGCCCGCGCGCCACGCCGACCCTCGCCGAGGGGCGCGTTTTCACGCTAGGCGCGACCGGCCGCCTCAACTGCTTGAGCTGGGAAACCGGGGAAGCCATCTGGTCGAAGGACATCCTCGAGGGGCACGCCGAGAAAAACAACGAGTGGGGGAAGAGCTGCTCGCCGCTCCTCCTGGAGGACCGGGTGGTGGTGAGCGGCGGCGGTCCCGATGGCGAGCTGCTGGCGGCTTACCACCGCGACACCGGCAGCGTGGTGTGGCAGTGCCGCGCCGGCCCTTCCAGCTATAGCTCGCCGCTCCTCGCGGAGCTGGCGGGCGCCCGGCAAATCCTGATCCTCAACCACACGTCGCTGACCGCCCACGATCCGGCCACCGGAGCGCTGCTCTGGCGGCATCCCTGGCCAGGGGGCCATCCCAAGGTGTCGCAGCCCATCCCGCTTCCCGGCAGTCGCGTCTTCCTCTCGAGCGGCTACGGCATCGGCTGCGAGCTGATCCAGGTGGCGAAGGAGGGCCAGGGGAAATTCTCCACGGGGAGCCTCTGGAAAAACGGCAACATGAAGACCAAGTTCACCAACGCGGTGGTGCGCGGAGGTTTCCTCTACGGCCTCGACGACGGCATCCTCGCCTGCCTCGACCTCGCCACCGGCCAGCGGAGATGGAAGGAAGGCCGCTACGGCCACGGCCAGGTGCTCCTGGTCGAGGATCTGCTCATCGTTCAAGCGGAGTCCGGAGAGGTGGCGCTCGTCGAGTCCAGCGCCGAAGCTCTCCGCGAACTGGGCCGCTTCCCCGCCCTGAGCGGCAAGACCTGGAACAATCCCGCCTTCTCGCCCCCTTACCTCCTCGTCCGCAACGACCGCGAGGCCGCCTGCTACGAGCTGCCCATAAACAATTAAAGTATTTGAATTTATTTATTCCAGAAACTAAAAGGCCTGACACCGGCGCTCAGATAATTTGATCGGTTCAAGGACAGAGGCTTGGACAATCGGCGATGAACACGCAGCCGGCTGTCTCCATTCCTGGAATAGCGAGCGGATGCCTCGGACCGCCGAGGAAAAGGAACCGCAGGAGAGAGACGGCATCGGAAATGTCGACAGCGTCATCGGGCTGCCAGTCGAAGAGGGACCTATTGGCCGCATGCGCGGGTGTGCCATCGCCGCAAGGGAATCGGGCCGGCTGGCCAAGAAAGAGCGTTCCCAGAATGCACACCGCATCGGTGATGTCGACGTTTTTATCCTGGTTGCAGTCGCCGGGAATCTGGCGATGGGGAGGCTTGGTGACCAGCACCAGCCGCGCCACGCTGCCAGTCCTGGTGGCGGAGTCGGTGACCGTGAGCTTGAGGAGGAAATTCCCTGGCCGGGTGTAGGTGTGCGGCACCTGAATCCCTTCGGCGGTTTCGCCGTCGCCAAAATCCCATCTATAATTGACGATATCGCCCGCTGGGGAGACCGAGCGCGCTGCATCGACGGTAATATCAAAAGGCGCGACCCCGGTAATATCAAAAAAAGGCGCGTCGCCGGTCACCGGGCTGATGGTGAACGAGGCCTTGGGGAGGGTCCAGGGAGCGGTCGCGTGGGTGACGGTTCCCTGTTCAGCAACCGTAAGCGGATTGTAATTCATGTGGTAGGTGCTACCTTCCCGGATCACGGGGCCGCTGAGGGTCGTCGACCCCCCGAAGACGAAGACCAGGGGATTCCCCGGATACTTTACCCATGTGACACCGTCAAGCGAGGTGGCATACCCGATCTCCCTGATATCTCCTCTTCTTATGGTGTACCACATCTCGAAAGTCGAGGTGCTTCCATCGAATAGGACTTGAGGTTTAAGCACACTGATCGAGTTTTCAGACCCTCCCGGTCGCAAGACCGGATTGCCTGGGTGTTTCGTCCAATTGATCCCATCCGTAGAAGCGGCCAGTCCAATTCGCCACGTGCTGGAGTCTTGGGTGTTAATCCGGCCCGTATACCACATCCAGTACTTCTCCCCGTCGAAGACGACGCTAGGTTCGGTGATGGCCCCAAACTCCCAGGAGTTTTCGGACTCCATGACGGGATGATCGGAATACCGATCCCAGCTCAATCCGTCTTTGGAGGTCGCATAGCCAATGCTGACCTTGCGGTTCCCTCGCGCTCCGCCGTACCACATCTTGTAGGAATTGGTCGCCGAGTCATGGAGCACACTCAGCCCGAAAACTCCCACGTCCCACCTCCCCCCTTGAAACGGAAAGCACGGATTGGCATTGATCTTTTGCCAAGGATCGTCCAGATTTTCCGAGCTCGCACAACCGACTTGCCAGTCCAATTCAAAATCGTAAGGGTTAGTCGGTGAGCCCATGTACCATAACTTGTATTCCCCGTCTTCTTTCAGCATCGAGTTCGCGAACACCCTGGTAGAATCCCACGTCCCCGGATCGCCGACTTGGAGGACGGGGTTGGATCCGCTCACCGTCCACTCTACCTGGCTCCACAGGCTCCTTTCGAATGAAGAAATGATGGCCATGGTCACCAGGACGCCTAGTGGGCTGCATAGCGCGTTTCTTGGATGTGAAAACATAAAATCTCCTTTGTGTTTCTGATGAATTACACTTGTGAACGGTCCAGCTCGAAACGCCTCGCGAGACACGCTTCCAGCCTGGACGAAAAATCAGTCAATCAAATCAATTTCGCTGGCGTAGATCGGCCCCTGGGCCATCGGGCTCCTCTCTCGAATAGTCGGCGAGGATGTCATCCTGCGGGCGCGCCAGCTCGACCATGGAAAGGACCGCCCAGAGTTTCCACAATTCTCTGCCTCCAGGGCCGCCTCGTTCGTTCGTACTTTCAATTCTCTTTCCGCCGCCGCGGGTTCTCCTGCGGCCCGGAGATTTTCAGCCAGCCGGAGGACCGGCTCGGGCGTCTACCAACCTCATTCGCATTTCACCCTCTGGCAGCCCAGGGTGCCCCCAGGCTCCGGATCGGGGCCGCACCCAGGGAAGGGCGGCTCAGGGGCAGGACCGCCCGTGAACAGGAATTCGAGCAAGTAGATCGCGTCCGAGACGTCGCTTGCCGAGTCATCGTTTGTGTCGCAGGCTTCGAGACAGTCGGAAAGATCTCCGCCGATGAAAAGTGATGTCAGGTGCGATATCGCATCGGAAATGTCCGCCGTGCCGTCGCCGTTACAATCTCCCCGTGCGAACGCGGGTTTGAGGACTTGCAGGTTGCAGACCGTCGCGAGGATCGTGAGGAAATCCCCTCGCGTATCCGTCGCCGTCGCCGCCGCGCCGGCGAGGATCGCCTCCGGCATGTCGATGGTCGCGCGCCCTAGCTCCGTCCAGCTCGTCCCGTCCTGGGAGTAAGAGCCAACGAACAGATTTCCCCGGCGCTCCATCTTCACCCACTCGTCCACGGCGATGTTCGGGCTCAAGCTTGTTCTTGTGTTGCCGCCCGATGTTTCACGGTAGAGGAAACTCCACTTACGTGAAGTCGTCGTCTTTCTGAGGAGCATCGAGGCATGAGGGGCGCCCGCCTCAAGGCTCCCGCGGAACATGAGACCGACCTGAGCCTGACTCTCCGGGGGATCAACCTGCGCGATCCGGGCTACAAGGACCGCATCGCCGGTCAGTTCCTGGTAGAGGAAATGAAACTGGTCGTTGATTCCGGAGATGCCCCTCCCCCCCGCGAAGACGAGCAGGCAGTCCTCCTTAAGGCGGCTCGCGCCGGGGAACGCGGGGGCGCCGATATCTTGTGAGGTCCATGGGGCTACAACGCCCGACCCCAAGCTGACAGGAAAGATCCGACTCATCTCGGAGCCGATACCTCGATCGTCCCTGATGAGGAGACGGATAACGTATCGTCCCCTTTGCCTGTAAGAATGAGTCGCCTTTGGACCCGATCCGCCAGTTGTGTCGCCAAAGTCCCACTCATAAGCGACGATACTGTGACCTGCTTCGGTGGTCGACGCCGAAGCGTCCACCTCTACCTCGAGCGGTTCTTCCCCAGTCTCGGGGGTGACCTTGAAAGCCGCCCTTGGCGGGTCGGGAACAAAGGTCAACGCCCCCTCAGGGCCGGCGGCGAGCTGTTCACCCAACTGGGCCACGACCGCCCCGTTCTCGGGCGCGCCAGCGATGTTGACGTTCTCATCCGGATCTGTCTCGTGATCGTACAGCTCCCGTGCCAGCACGTCTCCAGTAGCCCGGCGAACCCATTCCGCGTACCGGTAGCGGTCGGTTCGTATCGAGTAAGCCAACACCGCTGCCGATTCCCCCGATCGTCTCGCTTGAAAAAACACGGCTGCCTTCCAGGGCGCCTCTGGATTTTCAAGAAGCGGCGCGACACTTCTCCCCTCGAGCCCCTCAGGAAGCGGCAATCCGGTTCGCTCGCAAAGTGTCGGATACAGGTCGACGAGCTCGACGAGCGCGTCCGTTCTGGCCCCGGCGGTCGCCTGACCGGGCACGCTGATGATGAGCGGCACCCGGCCGGCGATGTCGAAGTTTGTGAGCTTACCCCAGTGAGCGTGTTCCCGGAGGTGCCAGCCGTGATCGCCCCAGAGGACGATCACCGTCTTCTCCTTCAGTCCCAGGCGATCTAGCTCGTCGAGGACCAGACCGACCTGGGCGTCGGTGAAACTCGTCGCGGCCAGGTAAGCGCGGATCAACTGCCGGGCTTTCTCGTCGTCAATCGGCAGGGATCCAATATCCGGGTACTCCCTCAATTCAGGCGAGTCCTGGATGGCGATCGGCGGGGCATCCTGCGGCGGAAAGTTGTTCCGCGGCAGAGAGATGTCCTCCAGCTTATAGAAGTCGTAGTATTCCTGCGGCGCGACGAAGGGAAGATGCGGCCGGATGAAGCCCACGGCGAGGAAGAACGGCTGCCCCGTGGACTGAAAGTCGTTCAATGCTTGAATGGCTTTGTGGGCCGTGGCCCTATCGGGCAGTAGGTCATCCGTCTCCCCGACCCGCCAACTCGTCCCCTCGAAGGAATCGTAATCGGGTTTGTCTGGACTATCGCTCCAGGACTGCGGATCGTCCGGGAGATCCCGGGTATGATAGATCTTGCCCAGACTCTTGGCGAAGTAGCCATGGTTCTTGAAATGCTGCGGCAGCGTGACAACGTTGGGGAGAAACGAGCGAAAGTGCGTCTGATTGTCCCAGATCCTGACAGTGTCCGGACGCCGTCCTGTCATCAGGGAAGCCCGTGAAGGATTGCAGAGCGAGAAGTTGCAGTAAGCGCGGTCAAAGGTCAGGCCCGTCGCCGCCAGCCTGTCGAGGTTCGGCGTCCGGGCGCGGCCACCGTAAACCCCCAGCTCCGGCCGCAGGTCGTCGACGGCAATGAATAGCACATTCAAGGGACCTTGTGCCTGAGCCATGCAGGGCAGCGTCGCGAACCACAGGAAAAGTGCCGTCGCCTGGAACTTTCTCATCTGAGACTCCTTTTTAATTTGTTGTGACTCCTCTGGCATCAGATGCACTGGTCGTACGATTCGCACCCAAGGTCGGCCGGTGAGCCTGGGGGATCCGGATCGAGGCCGCAAGGTTTTCCTGTTGGGCCGGGAGCTTCCGGCTCGGGGCCGCCGATAAAGAGCCATTCAAGAAGGTAAATCCCGTCGGAGACATCGATCGCGCCATCGTTGTTGACATCGGCGGACTCCTTGCAGGAAAGCGCCGGCGGATCCCCGAGGAACAGGAAGCCGAAGAGGGTGATGCCGTCGGATATGTCGGTAGTGCCGCTCGAGTTCGGGTCGCCGCGGTGGAAAGCGCCGACGTCACACTCGTCTGGGATGCCGTTGCGGTTCAGGTCGAGGCTAAAGGGCTGTGCGGTCTGGTTGAGGAGGACGGAGACGCTGCCGCCGGAATTTGTCACAGCCAAGTCTGGCTTCCTGTCGCCATTGAGGTCCGCGGCAATCAGGGACAAATGGCCGAAAGCGCTGGTGGGGTGGCTCATCACGTTATCGAAGGTGCCGCCGCCCTGGTTGAGGAGGATGGAGACCTCGTCCCCTCCCGCTGTAGCGAGGTCGAGATTCCCGTCGCCGTTGAGGTCGGCGGCGATCAGGGACTCTGGGTCTTCTCCAACGAGATAGCTCACGGCATCTCTGAAGGTGCCGTCGCTCTGGTTGATGAGGACGGAGACGACGCCCCCTAGCATCGTAGCCAGGTCGGCCCCCCCGGTGCCATTGAGGTCAGCGACGATCAATGGGCGGCGGCCCCGATCGCAGTTCGACGCTTTCCCCCCCTGCCCCCGTTCCTCGCCTGGTTCGCCATTTTGAAGCGCGGCGCCCGCTCCGCCTAAAGCAACGTAAGTCACAGCTTCCTTAAAGATGCCGTCGCCCTGGTTGAGCAATATCACGACTGCGCCACTGACGCCAAAAGCGCGGTACACCGCCAGGTCGGGCTTTGCATCGCCGCTGAGATCGGCAGCGATCAGGGACTCTGGGTATTGTCCAACGCGGTAGCTCACGGGGTCTCCGAAGATGCCGTCGCCTCGATTGAGAAAGACCGAGACGTCACCAGAACAGTTCGCGGTTGCGAGGTCCGGCCTCTCGTCCCCATCGATGTCTGCGGAGATCAAGGATTGTGGTGTGTAAGATCCCATTCCAACGGGGTAGCTCACGACACCCTGAAAGGTGCCGTCCCCCTGGTTGAGGAGGACGGAGACGGTGTCTTGAGAACCTAGCGTGGCGAGGTCGGGCTTCCCGTCCCCGTTGAGATCTGCGGCAATCAAGGAAGCTGAATAGGATCCGATGTCAACGGGATAGCTCACGGCGGCCCTGAAGGTACCGTCGCCCTGGTTCAGGAGGACGCAGACGGTGAATCGGTAACTCAGAGTGGCGAGATCAACTTTCCCGTCTCCGTTGAAGTCGACAGCGATCAGGGACTCTGGGTATTGTCCAACGCGGTAGCTCACGGCGTCTCTGAAGGTGCCGTCGCTCTGGTTGATGAGGACGGAGGCGACGCCCCCTCCCACCGTAGCGAGATCGGGCCCCCCGTTGCCGTTGAGGTCGGCGGCGATCAGGGAACTCGGGGAGTCCCCGACACGGTAGTAGCGGACGCCGTCCCCAAAGAAGCCGGCCCCTTGGTTGAGGAGGACGGAGACATCCCCGGAAGTTACGTTCGCGGTTGCGAGGTCGAGATTCCCGTCGCCGTTGAGGTCGGCTGCGATCAGGTAGCCCGGGTCGAGTCCAACACCATGGGGCACGGGGTCCTGGAAGGTGCCGTCGCCCTGGTTGAAGAGGACGTAGAGATCGTAGGAACCTAGAGTGGCCAGGTCAAGCTTGCCGTCGCCGTTGAGGTCGGCGGTGATCAGGAATGTTGGGTAAGTTGCAACGAGGTAGGTCACAGCGGAACTGAAGGTGTCGTCGCCCCGGTTGAGAAGGACGGACACGTTGTCGGAATACGCATTCACCGTGGCGAGGTCGGGATTCCCGTCGCCGTTGAGGTCGGCAGCGATCAGGGACCATGGGTAACCTCCGGGCAGGTTGCTCACAACATCCCTGAAGGTGCCGTCGCCCCGGTTGAGAAGGACGGAGACATCGCCCGGGATTGGACGATTCAACGAGGAGGAATAGCCAGCGCGCGCTGCGGCGAGATCCAGCTTCTCGTCGCCGTTGAGATCGGCGGCGATCAGGGACACTGGATAGTAGTAGTCTCCATCTCCCGTGGGCCCCATGGGGATGGGGTAGCTCACGGCGTCCAGAAAAATGCCGGCGCCCTGGTTGAGGAGGACAGAGATGACGCCAGGGCGTGGGGTGGCACACAAGGAACAGCCCCAGCTCGCCATCGCGAGGTCGGGCTTGCCATCATCGTTGAGGTCGGCGGCCATCAAGGGCACGTCTGCTCCTACAACTGGGTAGCTCACGGCGTCTAGAAAGGTGCCGTCGCCTTGGTGGAGGAGGACGAAGACCTCGCCGGGGATTGAGGGATCACACGTGGAACAGCCGCGGCTAGAGGTTGCGAGGTCGGGCTTGCCATCGCCGTTGAGGTCGGCAGCGATCAGGGGGCTTAGGTCCTTTCCAAGCGGGTAGCTTACAACATCCATGAGGGTGCCGTCGCCCCGGTTGAGGAGGACGGAGACGTCGCGGGAACCGTAGTTCATTGTGGCCAGGTCGGGCTTGCCATCGCCGTTGAGGTCGGTGGCTATCAGGGACCCTGGTACCCCTCCAACCGGGTAACGAGTTGGTTCAGCCCCGAAGCCGAAGTTCTGTGGCGTGACGTCTATTGCATCGTTAACCACGTTCCCGTTGCAGTCGGCAGAGCGTAGAGTGGTCGCTCCGCCAAGGAAAGTCCCGATGGTGAGCGAAACGACGAAAATTGTTGTCCGGAAGTTCATGGGCCCCTACCTTTCTTTCTCAATGGACAGAAAAAAGAGTCAATCCCCGCGCGCGATTTCGATGGCGCAGATCGTTGGATCCTCGATCTGGCGAACAAACTCGATGTCGAGGGCACCGTCGTCCACCCTGGTTTCAAAGCTCTTCGTACCGAGGGTGCCAAATCCGGCCGCGAATGGTTCGTAGTCCTTCAGCTCTTCCTTGCCCTCGAGGAGGACGTCGAAGCGCCGCAGCCCTGCCGCATGAAAACTTGCCTCGCAGAAATGGAGCGTCACGCGGTAGGCCCCCTTCGGCAGCGGGATCCTGTAGGCAGCGGGAAGCAACTGGTTCTCAGGGAACGAGCGCTCGGTGGTCTGGAGGCCGCCGGCTTCTCCCTTGAGGCTCGGCAGGTGATGGCTTGCCGCGTTCCCTCCCAGGAAGAAACGGTCTCGCCCCCAGACGGCTCCTTTTGCATCGCGAAACTCCTCGCCGCCGCAGTGGATCCAGACCGCGTCGCCGATCTGGAGCCTTTCAAGGAGCCAAACAATGTCCGAAGCATAACCGCCTGGGGCCTCAGAAGGGAACGCGGCCAGGATCTCGGCTGGCGACCGCGCCAGGTCCAGCAGAGAAAGCACGGCCCAGAGATCCCACATCTCCCTGGAATCGAAAACGCCCCGACCGAGGGCCAGCCGCAGCTCTCTTTCTGCCGCCTCGGGATCTCCCGCGGCCCGGAGATTTTCAGCCAGCCGGAGGACCGGCTCGGGCTCTTCCACGCCGGACAGTTCTTTGAGTTTTTGCGCCGCCTCCAAGTGATTCCCCGCTCGCTCGAGGAGGCGCGCTTCGAGGTAGGCCAGGCGTTGAAGAGCATCGCCGCCACCCGCCACGGCTCGGAATTCCTCGAGGAGTCGCCGGCCGGCGCCTTCCTCGTCAGGCAAGGAAGCCACCGCAACATCGATGGAGGCGTACGACGGCAGCTCGGGCAGGATCTGCCGGCGATATTCCTCAAGTTGCTCCGCGAGGAACCGCTTGGCCTCCGGCGAGGCCAGGGCAGCTTCGAGGATCCGGACCGCCTCGGCCCCTCTCCCCGAGAGGAAGAGGGCGCCAGCGAGAACGGAAAGGCCGCCGGGATTCCCGGGACCACCCCGATCGACGGCGCGCTGGGCGCAGTCGATGGCCAGCTCCAGATTCCTCTTCGTCGCGCCGTGCATGCGCGCCAGGGCAAGGGTCTGAAGGATGCCCGGATCCTCCTGGCCCTGCCCGAGGAGATCGTGGAACCGCTCGAGCGGCTCCACGAGGTCGTCCAGCGCGCTTTCGATGGCCGGCTTTCCTTTCAGCTTCAGCAGGAGAGCAGGCAGGGCGGCATGCGCTGGACCGTAGTTCGGACCGGTTTGGATGGCCCGGCAATACTCGAGAAAGGCTTCCTCGAGACGCCCCTTTTGCGCCAGCAGTCTGGCCAGGTTGACGGGCCACCATGGATAGCTATGCTTGAAGTCGAGGCTGACCGCCTGACGGAATTTTTCCATGGCGTCGTCGACCATCCCTTCGGACCGGAGGGCTCTCCCCCAGGCACCATAGACGTCAGCGTTGTCCGGATCGAGCTTGACGGCCTCCTCGAATCTCTCCTTAGCTTCCTCGTAACGCCCCAGCCGAGCCAGCGCGTACCCCACTGCGGCGTGGGCGTCGCTCCAGCTTGGCGCGAGTTTGAGAGCGATTGCTGCTTCGCCGAGAGCCTCCTCCAGCTTGCCAAAGTGGTCCAGGCGATGGGCCAGCATCCAGTGGGCCCCTACGAAATTCGGATCGAGCTCGATGGCTTTCCGATACTCGGGCACGGACTCCGCGACTTTTCCCTGGCGGAAGAGAATGAAGCCGGTCATGTGGTGGGGGAAGGGGTCCGCCGGATCGAGATCGGCCGCCTGCCGTAACACCCGGAGGGCCTCCTCGTGCCGGTACTGGCGCATCAAGGCCCAGCCAAGCTGACAGAAGGCGAGCGCGCTTTGGCCGTCGAGCGCGATCGCCTTCCGCGCCGCGGCCTCCGCGTCTTGCCACCGGCCGAGGCGGCGGAGACAGGCGGACCTCCAGGTCTCCTTGACCGAGCCTTCCTTCAACCGCTCCGCCCACTCGAGCGCCTTTTCAAAGCTCGCAAAGTCTCCCCGTTGAAATCGTCCAAACGACCCTGAATAGAGGATGACCATGATCTGCGCTACCTCATCGCGGAAGGGGGCCTTCCGGTACGCCTCCTCGAAGATCCGCTCGGCGATGTCCTGTTTGCCGAGAAGGAAGTAGGCCTTGCCCTTCAAGAGGGCAGGCTCAACCAGGTCGGGCCATAGCGCCATGGCCACGGAAAAATCCTCAATTGCTTCCAGGTAGTTCCCGGACTCGAGGCGCGCCGTGCCTCGTCCCAGACGGGCCTCGAGGGAAGACCCGGGATAGCGCTCCTGGCCTGCGGCTTCCAGTTAAATCAGCTTCCCGTACGCCTCGGCAGCCTCTTCCCATCGCTTCTCGGCCGCCCGGGTGTAGGCCGAATGCCAGGCTTCAGCCCAACTCGAGTCTCTGGCGGTCCTCGCGCGCTCCATCTCGCGGAGAGCTCCCGTCTGGTCTCCGCGCTTCTCGAGCAGGACGGCTCTGAGGACGGTCGCGGGAACGAAAGCGTTCTCGGCGTGAGCCGCAAGGTCGAGCGCCTTCATGGCCTTCTCGTCCCGCCCTAGAAGCAAAAAAGCCTTGGCCTCGTGGTAGTAGGCAGCCGGTTCTTTGGGCAAGATTCGGATCGCTTTTTCGATCTCCTCCAGAGCGCGTTGGATGGGGTTGAGGCCGCCGCCGTCCCCCGTTGCCCGGGAGCTCCCGCTCGTGAACGCCCGGGGTGGATCAGAGCTGACGGGCCCTCCGCTTTGGGCCCGGATGACCATCTGCCCCATCTGGAGCTTGACACAAGCTCCCAGGACCTTTTGCCTGTAGACTTCGTAGGTTCTCCTCTGGACATCACGGTAATAGGTGCGCATCAGCAGTCCTGAGGTGACGAGTAACAGGAGGGCGCCCATCAAGGCTCCGCCTCGCATCCGGTGCCGCCAGGCCCGGCGGAGGAGCCTCTCCCAACCCGACTGCGGCCGCGCCTCGATGGGGTCGCCGCGCACGAAGCGACGGAGGTCCTGCGCCAGGGCCTCCGCCGTCCCGTAGCGGTCCGCCGCATCCTTCCTCAGGCATTTGAGCGCTATCGTCTCGAGGTCGTGCGGGACTCGCGGGTTGATCCGGCTCGGCGGCGAGGGATCCCGCTCGATGATCTGGCTCAAGGTGTCCTGGTGGTCCTTCCCCCGGAACGGCGGCTTGAGGGTGAGCATCTCGTAGAGCGTCGCGCCGAGGGAGTAGATGTCCGTGCGATGGTCGATCGGGATCTTTTTCCGCCGCGCCTGCTCGGGGCTCATGTAGAGAGGCGTGCCGACGAGGTCGCCGGACTGGGTGAGGCTCTCCTGGCCTTCCATGCGGGCGAGGCCGAAATCGAGGATCCGCAGGCGGCCTTCCCTATCGAGGATCAAGTTCGACGGCTTCAAGTCGCGGTGGATGATTTTGTGCTCGTGCGCGTGCTGGAGGCCTTCGGACACGCCGGCAAAGGTCTCGGCGATCCGGTAGCACTCTTCTGGAGATGGCGCTTGCCCCGCCGCGCGAAGCCTGGCCAGGATCTGCGCCAGCGTCCCTCCGGTCTCGCCCCCTTCGACGAACTCCATGGCGTACCAAGGCACCCGATCCTCGATGCCGATGCCGTGGACGGTGACGATGTTGGGATGCGCGAGCTTGCCGGCGATCTGCGCCTCGCGGAGAAACCGCTCCACCGCCCTGGTGTCGGCCGCAACCGCCTTGGGCAGCACCTTCAGCGCCACCTTTCGGTCCATGGAGTTCTGCCACGCCTCGTAGACCACGCCCATCCCGCCGCGGCCGATCTGCCGGCGCAGCGTGTAGTCGCCCAACTTTCCAAGTGCGCGGGTGCCGAGGGAAGCGTCCGGTTGGAACTCGAGATCGATCTCTTGAAAGGCTTTGAGCTGCTCAAGAATCTCCGCGGCCGCTTCCGGATTCTCCGCGTAAACCTCAGCGGCTTCCACCCTTTGGCCTTTATTGATGCGATCCACATACCGCGCGAGCACTAGATCCAGGCTCGGACCATTCTCCCCGCCCCGTCCAGAATCCGCGTCGCCCTGGTCGTGTCTCTCATTACGTCCCATGGGGTCGCTCCGGATCTTCAAGCCTTCGCTCCGGCAGGTGAAAACTCTCGGTGTCGCCAAATCGCTCGCGCAAGCACTTGAGCGCACGCCACAAAAGCTGGGCCACCGCGCCTTGAGTCCGTTTCATGCGTTCGGCCGTTTCCGCCAAGGACAGCCCTTCGATGCGGGCGAGAAGGATCACTTCACGGTGTTCCGGACTCAGCGAATTGAGCGCTTCCTGCAATCGATCAAACCGCTCGCTACGCCTCAAGATTCTGCTCGGAGTTGGATCATTCGCCGCCGCTTTGTCCTCGTAAGGCACGGCCGGCCGGCGTTCCTGATGCCTTGCCTCGTTCCAGATGACGTGATTGGCAATCCCGGCCAGCCACTGAAAAAACGCGCTCTCGTTTGGCTTCCGCAATGAGTTTATGGAGCGGAAGGCCTGGACCAGAGTCTCCTGCAGGATGTCGTCAACTTCGACCCTGGCGCGAAGCTCGGAACCGAGCCGTAAACGAACCAGGGATTCAAGCCGAGGTCCGAAGGTTTTCATCAGTTGATCGAAGGCGGCGCGATCACCCCCTTGAGCTTTGAGGAGAAGATGTTCCGTTGGGCTGTGGTCGATCATCGCCGTAACCATTTCGACCTGTAAGGAACCCCAAAAAGAAAAACATCACGCCAAATCCTGAAAAAATCTTGAAATTCTCCGACCCATTGTACTCGAACGATTCCCGACAAGGAACGGCCATGGCCTGGCGGCCTGGCAATGGACCTCTCCTCAGGCCTGAAAGGATCGCTGGCGGGGTCACCCGATATTCAGAGAGTCTTACCTCCGTCTTCGAGCATCACCTGGAGGCTCCTTCAAGGTCTTCCCGAATTCCTGGTGACGGCCCTTTTTGCTGATGTGAACAGTTCGCTATAGTGACCCTCCTGCAGCATGGGATTGTAAACTTGCGGTTAGCGTGCGGTTGGAAGTTCGATGGCGCAGTTCCCTTAGACCGTGATCGAAGACTGGATCGGCCTACTCCAGCTAGGCCTTTTCGTAAGCCCCGGGGAAATCTGCTCGTGGGATGCCGGCTTGCGATATCAAGGCGCGCAGGGTTGAACCTTTAATATTTCGGTGGTTCGGCATGGTGAGAGGGGTACGAGTGCCGTCCGCGTTCACTCGCACCATGGCGATGTGGTTGCCTTCCCTCACAATCCGGAAGCCGAGACTTTCAAGCGCTTTGACGAACTTACCCTTGGGAGCATCTACGGGAAACTTCGACATCAGATGGTTATGCCCGCTTCGGCCACGAAGGCTTCAAGGATGGGAGGTTCTGGCTCAAGGACCTCCTTACCGAAGGTTTCGATGTGGAACTTGATGGCCGACTTCACGTCAGCCAGGGCTTCCTCGTAGGTGTTTCCCTCACCGACCACCGCCCCTTTTAATCCAAGGGGATAGGCGACATAGCCATCCGGACCTTTCTCGACGATGATCTTGAATTGCTTTACCATCGGAGTTTCTCTTTTCAACAAAATCACTTTTTTTGAAGAACTAAAAATCTTAAAAATTTTCCACTTCTCAATTCTACAATAGGTTGAGAAGGAAGTCATACTGGCTTTTGCAAATTTTGGCGACAGATGGACAACAATCTTACAACTAAACGTGTTCTCGACACACATTTGGCAAACATGAACGGGTCTTGCCCGATGTCGAGCCGGTCAGTTTGGAAAAATTTGTTGAAAATCTTTAAAACCTTTTATTTTCGGCCCTTCACCGCAAGATCTTTTGTTGCCACCTCCTTGGGCGTGGCAGGAAAGTACGTGAATATTTTCGTTTACAAGAGTCCCGGTTGGCAAGAAAGTGATGGCATGTACTGCCGATTTTGCCAGCTTCACTTTTCCGGGGCGCACACGGAGGGGCGGTGCCCCAATTGCGGCAGGAGCGCCGAGAGCACGCCCGCGGAAGGCGGCATTTCCATGGCTCCCGAACCGAAGCCCCTCCACGAAACGGCGCCGGCCAGCCCGCCGAGGGCGCCGCCGCCCGCCGAGGCTTCCAGGCCGGCGCCCGAGCCCACCCGCGCGGAAAATCTGCCGCCGGGGGTCTGGGCCAAGGGGACGGTGGTGGCTGGGAAGTACGAGGTGCTGCGCCGAGTGGGCTCCGGCGGCTTCGGCACGGTCTATCAGGTGCGCCACCTGCAGCGCAAGAAGCTTTACGCCATGAAGATCCCCCATCCAGAGTATCTCCGCGAGGAGGTCTTCATGCGCCGCTTCGAGCGCGAGATCGAGGCCCTGGAGCGCTTCGTCCACCCCGATGTGGTGCCGGTGCGCGACTCGGGGATCACCCCGGAGGGCATGCCGTACTTCACCATGGATTTCATTGAAGGCGAGAGCCTGCGGCGGGTGCTGGGGCGCGAAGGAGTCCTCGACTTGAAGCGGGCGATGAACATCATCCTGCGCATCCTGCAAGTGCTCGAGGTCGCCCACAAGAACCAGATCATCCACCGAGACATCAAGCCCGACAACATCCTCCTCGGCCGCGAGGAGGGGCGCGAGGTCATCAAGGTCCTCGACTTCGGCATCGCCAAGCTCCTCGACCTGGTCGGCAACGCCTCCACCATCACCCATGGCGTGCGCGTGGGCACGCCCAAGTACATGTCGCCCGAGCAAATCACCGGCGAGGCGGTCGACGGGCGGAGCGACTTGTTCGCCGTCGGCATCCTCTTTTACGAAATGGTCACGGGACGTCATCCCTTCGGTGTGGAGCAGGATCCCATCCGCACCACGGGGAACATCCTCAGCCGCGAGCCGGTAAACCCCCGCGAGCTGCGGCCAGAGATCCCCCGCGCTCTGGCCGAAAAGATCCTGTGGTTGCTCGAGAAGAAGCCCCGGAAGCGTCCCCAGAGCGCCGCCGAGGTGCTGGGAGCCCTCTCGGGCCTGGAAATGGCCGTCACCGAGATCAAGACCTCGCCGGAGCAGGTCCGCTTGTATCCGGGCTCTCCCCGCCTCGAGGGGCGGCGGCCGGTCACTTCCCTGGTTCTGTCCCGCTCCACGGCGGAGGGGATGCAGCGCTGCTTCCTCCTCTTCAAGGAGGTGGTGAATATCGGGCGCTCCAACGACCCGCGCCGCGGCCTGGCCAACGACTTGATCCTCCGCCGCCTGCCCTGCCGGTCGCGGGAGCAGGATCCGGACAACTGGAAGCTCAACCTCACCATCAGCCACCGCGCCGCTTCCATCCGAACGGAAGGGACCGCCGTGGTGATCGAGCCCGCCGCCGAGTCGGCTTACGGGATCGCGATTGGCGGGGTGAGGAGCAAGAGCCCCGCCCGTATCCAGTCCGACCGCTTCCATCTGTCCTTGGGGGACCGCGCCTTGGAAATCGACGGCTACCGGCTGCTGCGGGATTTGACCCGGAAGCCTTTGGATCTGTCGTTCCTCCTTCCGCAGGACGCGCCCGGGGCTGCCGGAAAAATCGGCTACTCCTCGGCCCGATGCCTCATCGATGCGATGGTGCTGACCCGCGAGGGAAACTGCCCCCTGCACAGTTATTATCTCGTCCGCCGCCAGCTCATCATTGGCTCGGGCTCGGAAGCAGACCTCCGCATCCCGGAGGCTCCCGGAGTCGAGGGGAGGCATGCGACCCTGATCTACGAGTCGGGGGAGATCTTCCTCCTGCCGGTGCAAGGCCGGGTGGGGATTCTGCCGGCCAGGGGGGAGAGGCTCGAGGCTGCCGCCGGCGGCGCCGTGACTCCCAGCCGCCGGGAAGAGATCCTGCTGAAGCCGGGTCTCCTCTATCCAATAGCGCCGGGGGCCACTATAATCTTGGGCGATGTCCGTTTCGACGTGGAAGAGACTCAGGAAAAGATGTTCAAGGAAATTTGAGATCCCGCTGGTCCACCGGAGCTGGTAGCGTTCGATGTATTCTCATCTCATCGTTTTTTCCACCATCAGCATCGTTCGCGGCCTGGGAGGCCTGCTCCTGGCGGGCTGGTTGATCTACTTCAGCATGAGGGAGAACATCCCCGGGATCCGGCAACCAAGCTTGAAGGCCGGCGACTTGACGGCGTTTCTGGCGATCGGTTATCTCGTCGGCGCCCTTGCGGTCATCCGCCTGTCGCACGGTTTGTCGATCTTGTGGCTGGCGGCCCGGAGCCGCCGCCTTCAGAAGGGCGGGAAAGAGGAAGCGGCGATCAAAAGGCTCTTTCAATCCGTCCGCCGGATCGGGTGGGGGCTTTCGATCGTCGACCTCCTCGACCTCACCTTCTTTCCCATCACCACGGGCTGCGGGCTATACGGCCTCCTGGTGTGCCGCAACGCCGGCGTCCTCGATTTGACCGAGGGCAAGGAACTGGCCGCCTCGACAACCAACCCATGATTTCAGGTGAACCATGAAATATCCCGTGCTTCTGGCTTTCGCTTCGGTCCTGACCGGCTGCGCCTTGGCGGCGCTGGTCGCTCCGGACCGGAAGCTGAACTGGTACAAGGGCAACACCCACACCCACACCCTCAACTCCGACGGCGACAGCCCTCCCGGCGAGGTCGCCCACTGGTACCGGGACCACGAGTACGACTTCCTGGTGATCAGCGACCACAACTACTTCACCGTCATCACCGAGCTGCAGAAGGAGATCGATCGCGAGAACAAGAGGGAAATGAGGAAGCCTTTTCTCATGATCCCCGGCGAAGAGGTGACCGATCAGTTCATGGATGCGAGGAAGAAGTACGCGCTTCACGTGAACGGAGTGGCGACCACGCGGGTGGTCGGCAAGCAGGGAGGGGGAAGCGTGGTGGAGGTGCTGCAGCGCTGCATCGATGGCGTTCTATCCGCCGGCGGGCTTCCCAGCGTCAACCACCCGAACTATGAGTGGTCCATCACCACGGATGACCTCTACTCGCTCAAGAACCTCCAGCACTTCGAAATTTTCAACGGCCATCCGTCCGTCAACAACTTCGGGGGCGGAGGCAGCCCCAGCCTGGAGGAGATGTGGGATGCGCTGCTCTCGCGCGGGCGGCGCCTCTTCGGGGTGGCGGTCGATGATGCCCACGTCTTCACAAAATTCAGCCCCGAGGATTCGAATCCCGGCCGCGGCTGGATCGTCGCGCGCGCGCCAGAGTTGAGCCAGGCCGCCATCCTCGAAGCCTTGAAGAGCGGCGACTTTTACGCCTCCACGGGGGTGGAGCTGGAGGAGCTTTCCACCTCGGACCGCACCCTGCGCTTGAAAATCAAGCAGCGGGAGGACTTCCGCTACCGCACCCACTTCATCGGCAAGGACGGCAAGGTGCTCGCGTCCAGCGAGGCGATCGAGGCCAGCTACCGCCTCAAGGAAGGAGATCTCTACGTGCGGGCGAGGGTGGCCTCGAGCAATGGGCAGGTGGCCTGGACCCAGCCGCTCCATGAAAACTAGCGCGAAAAAATGCGAGGTTTTACTTGGTTCCATCGCAATCCCCGCATGGATCTCTGATAAAAACATGGTAGCAAAATCGAGCGAAACGCTTGCTGAAATTCCCCAGGAGATGTGGCTGTGGCCGCTTTACGGCAAAGGCTTCGAGAACCTCGGCGCCGGCGGCAAGCCGGTGCGCGCCCCGGTGCCGGGCTGCGGTCCGGACCAGCTTCTGGTGCGGCTCGATGCCGTGGGGATGTGCTTCTCCGACATCAAGATCATCAATCTCGGCCCGGACCATCCCCGCCTCTCCGGCCGCAACATGAAAAAGGATCCGGTGGTCCTCGGCCACGAGGTGGCGATGACCGTGGTCGGCGTCGGCGAGAGCCTGCGGGGCCGCTACCACGTGGGCGAGCGCTATGTCCTGCAAGCGGACATCGTCTACCGGGGCGTTCCCATGGCTTACGGCTACAAGATCCGCGGCGGCATGACGCAGTATGGAGTGGTCGGGCCCGAGGTCTTGAACGGCGACGAGGGGAACTACCTCATCCCGATCGAGCGGGACTCCACCGGTTACGCGCAAGCCGCCCTGTGCGAGCCGTGGGCCTGCGTCCTCGCGGCCTACAACTTGAACTACCGGAGCGGCCTCAAGGCCGGGGGCACGGCGTGGTTCATTGGCGACGGGAAAAGCGAGGGCTTCACCATATCTCAAGGCTTCGACCGAGAGCGCCACCCCGGCCGAGCCATCCTCACCAACGTGCCCTCCTCCTTCAAGTCTCACCTCCAATCGAAGGTGGATGCAGGGGCGGTGCAATTCGAGGAGCGGAACGCCGCCGGCATCGACGCGATCCAGGCCCTGGCGCAAGAGCTGGTCGCCAAGGTGGACGATGCGGTCTTCCTGGGTGCTCCGGCGGCGGAGGCGGCGGAGGCGGCGATCGGCGCGCTGGCCCGCTGGGGAGTGGCCAACATCGTCTCCAGTCAGAAGGCGCCGCTCAAGGCCAGACTCGATATCGGGCGGGTGCACTACGACAACTGGGTGGTGGTCGGCACGGACCAGAAGGATGTGGCCGCCGGTTACCGGTACGGCGTCCGCTCGGCGCTCGCGGAGCGCGGCACCTCGTGGTTCGTCGGCGCCGCCGGCCCCATGGGGCGCATGCACGTGCAGCGGGCCATCGAGCTCAAGGACGGCCCGCGTCTCATCGTCGCCACCGATGTCTCGACGCCCCGGCTCGAGCATCTGCAGCGGACTTTCCAGGCGGAGGCCAAAACCCGCGGGGTGGAGATGGTCTGCTTGAACCCGCAGGAGATGGGCCCCGACGCCTTCGAGAAGAGGCTGCGGTCGCTGCTCGCGGGCGGCGACGGCTTCGATGACATCGTCGTCCTGGTTCCCGCGCCTGCGGTGATCGCCGACGCCTCGCGTTACCTGGGGACCAGCGGCGTCATGAACGTCTTCGCCGGCGTAGCCCGCGGCGTCAAGGCCGAGATCGACCTGGCGCCTTGCTGCGGCAGGATGCAAACCCGCATCATCGGCTCGAGCGCCTCCTCCATCGACGATTTGAAGCGCATGCTCCATGAGACCGAGAGCGGGCTCCTGTCCACCAATCGCTCGGTGGCGGCGGTGGGCGGTATCTTGAGCGTGCGCGAAGGCTACCAGGCGGTTGCCAGCGGCACCTTCCCCGGGAAGGTGGTGATCTATCCTCAGCTCGAGGACTTCCCGCTGACTCCCGTCGAGGACCTCCCTCGGAAGAGCAAAGAGGTGGGCAATCGGCTCAGGAACGACGTCTGGAACGTGGAGGCAGAGAAGGCCTTCATGGCTGCGGGAGAGAGGAGCCGGCCGGAAGAGCCCCGGCGGGGCGAGCTGGCCGGCAAGAGGGCGTTCATCACCGGCGCCGCCCAGGGCCTGGGGCGCTATCTCGCCGAGCGCCTGATTCAGGAAGGGGCTTGGGTGACCCTGGTCGACATCAAGGAAGAGGCGGTCTGCGCCGCCGCCCTTGAACTGGAGGCCCGCCACCAGAGGCGGGTGCGCTTCGCCAGGGCGGATGTCACCAGCGAGGCGGAGATGGCGCAGGTGGTCGAGGATCTGCTCGAGGAGCAGGGCCAGCTCGACGTTCTGGTCGCCAACGCGGGCGTCCTTTTCAGCGCCGAGGTCACGGAGATGCCGCTCGAGAAGTGGCGCCAGGTGATCGACGTCAACCTCACCGGCTACTTCGTCTGCGCTCAGGCGGCGGCCAGAGCGATGAAGGCGCAAAAGCGCGGCGCCATCATCCAGATCAACTCCAAGTCGGGCAAGAAGGGAAGCCTCCACAACTCGGCCTACGCCGCCTCCAAGTTCGGCGGCCTCGGGCTGACGCAGTCGCTGGCCCTTGACCTGGCGCCTTACGGAGTGCGCGTCAACGCCGTCTGCCCCGGCAACCTGCTCGACTCGCCGCTCTGGAAGGACAACCTCTACGGGGCCTACGCCAGGAAGTGGGGCCTTACCGTGGAGGAAGTGCGCCGCAAGTACACCGAGCAGGTGCCCCTCGGCCGTGGCTGCGAGTACGAGGACGTGGGCAATGTGGTGGTCTTCCTGGCCTCGGAGAAAGCCGCTTACATGACCGGCCAGGCCATCAACGTCACCGGAGGCCAGGAAATGCGCTAAAATTTGGTAGGGCGACCGGGTTTTGGAACAAAACCCGGTCGCCCTACCTAGTAATTCGCCATGGATAGAGCATTAGAAGAACTCATCTTCATCTCCCGCCAGGTCGGCGCCGATCCCGATCTCGTCCAGGGGGGCGGCGGCAACACCTCGGTGAAGAGCCGCGGCGGCAAGACGATCTTCGTCAAGGCCTCCGGAACTGCCCTCGCCGGCATGAGCGCCGGGGCGGGCTGGGCGGAGCTGGACCTTGCCGCCGCCCGAGAGATGTTCCAGCATCGCCGGCTCCTCGATCTGCCGGCGGCGGAGCGAGAGCGCCGGGTGCTGGCCCTCCTCGCCGCGGCCGTGGTGCGCCCGCCGGGGGCGCGGCCATCGGTGGAGTCAAACCTGCACGCCATCCTCGACCGGGTGGTGATTCACACCCATCCCGCCGGCTTGAACGCCTTTTTGTGCTCTCGCTCGAGCCGCAAGAGCTACCTCGAGCTGGTGGGCCGGCGCTTCGGCGAGCCGCTGTACGTCCGGTATATCGATCCCGGCTTCATCCTCGCCTGCCGGCTGGAGGACGAGCTAAAAAGATACCGCCGCCGCCACGGCCTCCTCCCCAAGGTGGTCCTGCTCGAAAACCACGGCCTCTTCGTCGGTGCCCCGGAGGTGAAGGAGGCGCTGGCCATCTCCAAGGCGATCACCGGCATCGGCCGGCGCTTCGCCGGCGGGCGCATCAACCCCCGGCGCTTCGCCGGCACGGTTTCGATGGACCGAGCGATCGAGTTGGCCGGGCTGAAGGAGGCGCTCGCCGCGGGAGGCGCCGCTTCGCCGGGGGCCCTCGCTTGGGACCGGGCCCCGATCGCCAGGGAGTTCATCGCCTCCCGCCAAGGGAGGCAAGCGGCAAGGCGCGGCGCCTTCACCCCGGACCAGATCGTCTACTGCCGGACTTATCCGCTCCTCCTGACGGGCCATGAGGCGCCCGCTCAGGCGGTGGCTGATTATCGGAGGAAGCGCGGATTCGACCCGCGCGTCATCATCATCCCCGGCCAGGGCGTTTTTTACGCCGCGCCCGATGCCAGCCTGCTCAAGATCGTCGCCGAGGTCTACCGTTCGGCGATGGCCGCCATCTTGCGGTCGAAGCAGTTCGGCGGGCCGCGGTTCCTCAACCGCAAGCAGGCGGCCTTCATTGAAAGCTGGGAAGTGGAGGCCTTCCGGGCTAAGTGCGCGGAGGGGAAGAAATGTTCCTGGGAGCGCACGCGGTCGAGGTCATCCCCGACCGCAACCAAAACAAGGACATCGTGGCCGTATACATAGACGTCGACGTTCACGTTCACGTCAACGAAAACGAATGAACTGATGAAGGTGATTAACATGATAAAAAATTGGAAGGTTTCGAGTTTTTTGGGATTGGTTTCTTTGATTCTCTCCGTTCCGCTCCCCGCCGAGGACGTGGTGGTCTTCGATGTGACCGTGGCCGCCGGCAAGCACGACCGGCTGGACACTCCCGTTTCGGTCGCCCTCGCGAGCGAGGTCAAGGACCTCCAGCTCTTCGAGACCACCGGCGGGACGTCCAAGGAAGTCATTGCCCAGCTCGAGCCCGGCAAGCCGCCGCGCTTGCACTGGATCCTGGCGGGCTCGACTTCCTCCGGCTCGACCCGCACCTTCCGCGGCTTTGCCGGCGGCTCCAAGCCCAGGATCGCTGCCGAGGGGATCACGATTTCGGACGAGAAGGGGAAGCACTACGAGTTCCGATATCAAGGGAAGGGTATCTTCCGCTACAACTACGGCATGGTGCGCCCCTCCAAGCCGGAAATTCCGGAGGCGCAGACGCGCAATGCCTACCTCCATCCCGTCTGGACGCCCGCCGAGCGGCAGGTGACCATGGACTACCCTTCCAACCACCTCCATCACCGCGGCATCTGGTTTCCCTGGACCAAGACCGAGTTCGAGGGGCGCCATCCCGACTTCTGGAACCTCGGTGACCAGACCGGAACCGTCCGCTACGACCGCACCGAGGCTCTCACCTCGGGGCCGGTTTTCGGCGGCTTACGGGTGCGCCAGCGCCACGTCGACCTCAAGGCCCCGGAGGGTGAGAAGGACGCGCTGCACGAGGTCTGGGACGTGAGGATTTACGCCGTGGGCGGTTCCAGGGGAAAACCCGAAAATGGTTTCTACATCTTCGACCTCGAGTCGGTTCAGGAGTGCGCCGGCCCGAGCCCCCTCAAGCTCCTCGAGTACCGCTACGGCGGCCTGGGCTTCCGCGGCTCCTGGGACTGGGAGGGGGACAACGTCAAGTTCTTGACCTCTGAGGGTAAAACCCGCAAGGATGGCCATGGCACACGCGCGCGCTGGTGCGATATCTCCGGACCGGTCGGCGGCAAACCCGCCGGCGTGATCATCTTCTGCCACCCTAAAAATTTCCGCTTCCCCCAGCCCATGCGCATCCACCCCTCCGAGCCGTTTTTCAACTTCGCGCCGGTGCAGGCCGGAGACATGGAAATCGTTCCCGGCAAGCCGTATGTCTCCCGGTACCGCTTCGTCGTGCACGACGGCGAGATGACCGCCGATGAAGCTGAGCGGTTCTGGCGCGATTACGCCGAGCCGCCGGCGGTGAGCTTGAAATCATGACGGTTTTTCTTGCCCGTCAAATGGTTGAAAATTAGAATCTGTCAATTCCATGAAAGGCCTTCTGGTAATGCTCTGGGGCGTGATCTGTGGTCCGCTGGCTGCCTGGGCGCAGCCGGAAAACAAGGATTGTCTCTGGTGCCATGAAAGGCCCGATATCGGCGCCATGGCCCCCGAAGAGCTGCTGGCCATGGTGCGCGTTACCGATGGCAAGCCCCTTCCCAGGAAGGCCGAGGACCTCAAGAAGCTCTACGTTCCTATGAACGTGCTCGAATCCTCGGTTCATGCCCAGGCGCGCTGCTCCGACTGCCATCCGGACGCCGATCGCTTGCCGCACAACCAGCACCTTCGCCCGGCAACTTGCCAGGGCTGCCACCAGGAAATCCACCAGGAAATCGCCCGCAGCGCCCACAATAATCCCGCTGCGGCTGAGAATGGCCGCAAGCGCCCTGGCTGCCTCGACTGCCACGCTCAGGGCCACGAGATGAAACGGCTCGATGGACCGCGTACCTACGCGTTCGCCGTCCAGAGCGTCAACGCCTGCAGCCAGTGTCACCAGGAAGCTCGGTCTGGAAAGTCCAACCCGGCGGAAAGCTACCGGAACAACGTCCATGGCCAGGCCCTTTTCCGCGACGGCCTTCCCCTGGCCGCTACCTGCATCGATTGCCACGGCGCCCACGGCGTGCTGCCGCCCTCGGATCCCGACAGCCCCCTCAGCTCCGCGAAGGCCCTAGATACTTGCGGCCGCTGTCACCAGGGGATCAAGGAAGTTTTTTTGACCAGCGTGCACGGCCGCCGGCTGGCTAGCGGGAACGTAGGAATCGATCCTCACAACCGCCATCTGTCCAATGGGATCAAGGAAGCGGCTACCTGCACCACCTGCCACAACAGCCACGGCATCCTTAAGGTGGTGGAGTCTTTCCTCACGTCGGTGGTCCAGGAATGCTCGCACTGCCACCTCGATCTCGGCAAGACCTATCTGACCAGCTACCACGGCAAGGCCACTTCCCTCGGCGACCACTCGGTCGCCGTGTGTTCGAGTTGCCATGGGGCTCACGATATCCTGCCGAAGAGCGATCCGGCCTCCCGCGTGGCGCCGCAAAATCTGAAGAAGACGTGCAGCAAGTGTCACGAGGGCGTCAACTCGAATTTCGTGCGCTTTCTCGCCCATGCGGATCACCGCGACCGCCAGAGATTTCCCGAGGTCTACTTCACCTGGCTGATCATGACGACGCTGCTGCTGGGGGTCCTGGCCGTATTCATTCCCCACGCCATCCTCTGGACCATCAGGGAGATCGTCGAGCGCGTCCGGCACGGTTTCAAAAAAATCCCAACGGGGCCGCAGGAGCGCTATATCCAGCGCTTCCGGCCGATCCACCGGTTGACGCATTTTCTCATCGTCATCAGCTTCACGGGCCTGGTCATCACCGGTTTTCCCCTCAAGTACAGCTACACCGATTGGGCCAAGGAGCTTTCCGCCAAGCTGGGAGGAGCCCATATCCTCGGGCAGCTCCATCGCGGCTTTGCCATCCTCACTTTTGTCTATACGGGGATGCATCTGATCTATCTTCTCTACTTCTTTCTCAAGAAATGCCCCAAGCCGCGATACCGGTACCTCATGGGCCCGAATTCCATGGTGATTTTATTGAGCGATTTGAAGAATTTCTGGGCCATGATCCGCTGGTTCCTCTTCCTTGGCCCGAGACCGCGGTTTGACCGCTGGACTTACCTGGAGAAATTCGACTACTGGGGCGAGATCTGGGGCGTTGTGGTCATCGGCGGCACCGGCATGATCCTGTGGTTCCCGACCTTCTTCACCACCTGGCTGCCGGGATGGGTGCTCAACTGCGCCATGGTCGTCCACAGCATCGAGGCGCTCCTGGCCGCCTCCGTGATCTTCCTGGTGCACTTTCTCAATACCCATCTGCGCCCCGACAAGTTTCCCGTCGATATGGTGATGTTGACCGGCTGCATGAGCGAGACCGAGATGAAGGAAGAGCGCCCCGCGGAGTATGAGCGGCTGGTGGCAACCGGGGAGATTGAAAAGCGGCTGGTCCGTCAAGTGGGGCTGAGGTGGCGCGTTCTCGGCCGGATCGGGGGGATCCTGGCTTTCATGACCGGCGTCGCCCTCATTGCCCTGGCGATCATCAGCGAGTTTTCCAACCTTTTCGGCCCGCCGAAATGATCCGGCAGGATATCCGCGGCTCCCGGCGGCGTCACCGGTCCTCGAGAATTTTCAAGATGGCCGGATCGAGTTCCTTGTTGGCGAGCACGTAATGGCAGGACTCGCACTTGGTGGTTATCGGTATCCCCTGCTCATCGCGCAAGATGCCGTCATGACAACGGAAACAACCGGCGGTCTGCGGCGTGGGATGGCCGAGGAGCGAAGGGTAGGTGTTCCATTCAATCTTCATCTCCGGGTGCACAAACAAGCGGTGGATTTCCTGCAAAACGGGCGCCACCGTCTTCACCTTCTCTTGGTGCTCGGCCCATTTTTCGGGATACCGCTGCCGGTAAATCTCGGGCAGATTGGCGATGCCTTGCATGGCCTCTTCCCGCGATGAGTACTTCCTGGTGAGAACCTCCTCCGAGACCTTGCGAATCCACGGAATGGTTGGATCGATGAGGCCTTGAACCATCCACTCATCGAGGGCCTCGCTGGGCGAAAGGAATATGTGGGTCGGGCGGTTGTGGCAGTCCACGCAATCCATCAGCCGGAGGGACTCCGGATCGATCTCCTTCCTGTTGACCTCCACCTCGGGACGGCGCCAAATCCGGCGACTGCCATCCAGATTCGCGAGCTCCACCCAGACAATGCTTTCCCGCTTGGGATCGGTCGCATGGTAGCGGATCTGATGCTTCTTGCTCACGTGCCAGTGGATTCCGTTAGCTTCACGGCCGTGCTCCCCACCGCTGCCCACTCGCATGTTGAGGATCGTGAAGGTCCGAGTGTTGACCTCATCCGGCTCAAAATGCTGGAGGACCTTGAAGAGATTGCCGTGAAAAATTTCCGGGCGGTGGCAAACTTCGCACACTTCCCGTGCCGGCCGCAGGTTGTGTATGGGCGTCTGGATGGGCCTCGAAAAACTGTCAAAGGTCACCGCCAGCACCTGCCGCGTGCCGCTCAATTTCGATTTCACAAACCAGCCAGCCCCGGCGCCAATATGACACTCCACGCAGCTGATCTCCGAGTGCGGGGAGCGCCTGTAGGTGGTGTACTCGGGCACCATCACTTTATGGCAAAGCCTGCCGCAAAACTCCTTCGATTCGGTGTAATGAAATCCCCGGTAGCCGAGAATCCCGAAGATAACCAGATTCATCATGGTGAGGCCGAACACCACCTGAAGAACGTGCATCCGGTTCACTCGCTTCTTATCCAGCACTAGAGAAATCGCGGTGGACCACCCAGCGCTCCTGTATTTCCTGGCCTCCAGGTAAATCCCGATAGGAATCAGCAACAAGCCGGTAACGGCGAGCCCGGGAAAGAGAAGGTAAGCAAAGATCCCGATATAAGGATTGCTTTCGAAAATGAACAGCTCCCCCAATATCAAGATCAGGTCCGCCAGAAACGCGGAAGTTGCCAGCGTGGTTCCGAGGATTGAAAGCCGGCTCGCGGCGATCAGGTTGATCAGGGAAAGGACTTGGATCATTTTGAAAAATTATATGTGCAGCCCCCTGAGAACACAACCGCTCGCACCCTTAATTTCTTGTCAGCCTCGCAATGGAAAAGTAGAATCTAAAAAAGGATCAGTTCGTGATAGATAAGAGGCTATCCCATAAGTCGCTCCGAGGCCCGAGGCCGAGCGAAAAGGCGCCAGACAAGGCGGGCCGACGCAGGCTTATTAACCGGAGAAATAAGTCGAGGAGGCCCAACGCAGTATGGCGCCTTTGCAGCCGGCCGAAGCCCGGATGGATTTTTGGGATAGCCTCTAAGATCGTTGCCTCATTTCCAGGAGCCCATCTTTTCCTGGTTGCTGCAGTGTTGCTTCCAACTGCCTGCAATCCTCGCGGGGATGCGACCGCGGGGATTGGTTCTCCCGGTCCGGTTGCCACGAGGGTCATGACCTCGGAGGCGGGCGCTAAACAGCCCTCGGAGATCGACCCCATCATCTCGAGCTCCGTTCCAGAGAAAGGGGCGCTCGAGGACAAGACCGGTCATCAATACCAGCAAGGCTGCCTGACCCAGGGCTGCCATGCCCGGCTGAAGGAGACGCGCTGGATCCATGGCCCGATCTCTGTTGGCGGCTGTCGTGTCTGCCACCAGGCCGAGGGCAAGCCCGAGGAGCACCATTTCAAGCTAACTCGATCCAAGGAGGAGCTTTGCCTCTTCTGCCATCCGCGCTCCGCAAAGCATAAATCGGTGCACGAGCCCTACGGCAAGCTGGATTGCTCGGCCTGCCACAATCCCCACGGCGGTGACAACAAGAGCTTCCTTCTCGCTCGCAACGCGGGAGAGCTGTGCGCCAAGTGTCATCAGAAGCATAAGGTGGCGTATCCGCACGCTCCAGTAGAAGCCGGGGATTGCCTCGCCTGCCATGCCGCTCACCAGTCCAACCAGGATCATCTGCTCCTGCGGGAGGATAAGCAGTTGTGTCTCGGGTGCCACCGGAGCTTGCGCGATCTCCTGAAGGGAGAAGCGCCAGTCCATCAAGCGCTGGTTCAGGGGTGCCTCTTCTGCCACTCGGCTCATGGAGGGGATTTCCCTGCCATGGTGTCCCACCAGTCCCGCGCCCTGTGCCAGAACTGTCACCAGAACGTGACCGATGGGCTGACTTCGGCCCGCAGCGTTCATGGCGCTGTCGACGATGAAAAGGCTTGCATGAGATGTCATGCGCCGCACACCAGCGTCTTCGATCGTCTTCTCCGCGATCCTCCGGCCGAGCTGTGCATCGGGTGCCATGACTGTGAAATCGCGTTGCCCTCGGGGAGAAAGATCGGCAACATCCACGAGCAGATTTCCACGGCCGCCTCGGTACACGGGCCGGTGAAGGAAAAAAATTGCTTGCCTTGCCACTTTCCCCACTCCTCGCCCAACGTCTCTCTGTTGCGGGGGGAATATCCCGAGAACCTCTACAGCCAGTTCACCGAATCCACTTACGATCTGTGCTTCCACTGCCACGACCGGCGTCTGGTGACGGATGAGCGCAGCACGCGCTTTGGCTTTCGGAATGGGGACCGCAACCTTCACCGCGTGCACGTCTACCGGGAAAAGGGGCGGGCTTGCGGCATCTGTCACGAGCCTCATGCGAGCAAGTTGGTAAAGCTATTGCGGGAAAGCGTTTCCTTCGGTCCCGAAGGCTGGCAGCTGCCCATAAACTTCGTGAAGACGGAGACCGGCGGCTCCTGCACGACCGCCTGCCACAAAAAATACAGCTATGACAAGGTCAATCCACCGGCGGCTCCTGCGCAAGGCGAAGGTCATGGCGAAGAAGGAAAGCCTAGATAGCTCCAGCCCCTCCCCGCCGGACGCCGAGGCGCCGCCAGGTCCCCCTTCCGTTTCCAAGAGCCCTTATGGGACGCTTCGGGAAAACCTTGAGGCCCTCATCGTCGCCGTCATTCTGGCCTTGATCATCCGCCACTTCAGCGTCGAAGCCTTTGAAATCCCCACCGGCTCGATGGCGCCCACGCTTTTCGGAATCCACGCCTGGGTCTCCTGCCCCAACTGCGACACCGAGTTCAACGTCGGATTGAGGACCGATCTCGAGACCGGCAAGCTCAACATGCCGTATCAGCGGCGGATGGTCTACCTGGGAAGCTGTCTCAAGTGCAAGGTCCGCCATCATCGCGCTTATGACGCGGCCGATCCTGGTCAGCCGCTTGCCCCTGGAAAGTCCTTGCTCATCTGCGGCCGCCCCGAGTGCGGCTGCCGGTGGCAAGGTGAAGCGGGCGATTTCCAGGAGCAGGCGGTCATTGCCCAGGGAGATGACCTGGCCTTCGAATGCCCACTGTGCCAGTTCCGCTTCAAGGAAGTCATCGAGAAATCCAACCTTACCGGCGGGCACAAGATTCTGGTGAACAAGTTCGCCTACCGCGTGGGCAAGCCGCGGCGCTGGGACGTGATCGTCTTCCAGATGAACGAGGTGAGAAATTACATCAAAAGGCTCCTGGGGCTGCCGGGGGAGACGGTCTGGATCCAGGGCGGCGATCTCTACGTGCAGGGTCCCGGCGAAAGCCAGAGGCATATCGAGCGCAAGGCGGAGCGCCCGGAAGTTCAGGAGAACTTGTGGACCAGGCTCGCCGACTCGAGCGTGGCGGAGCGCGGCTACAATCCGGAGCCGGCCTGGAGAGAGGCCTTCGAGCAAGGGAGCGGCGGCAATCCATCGCCTCGGTGGCAGTGGTCGCCGCCACTCCTGCGCTGGACGGTCGAGGCCTTGCGGCCCGAGGGCCACCCGAAGGAGGATCTCCGAGACCCCGTTGCCATTCTCAAGTTCAACCGCCGCTCGGTGGATTTTTACAATTACAACCTCCTCGCCCCATCCGGGGCGGCGGGCTACGGCCGTGCCGAGGTCGGCGACAAGAAGCTCGCCTTCACCGTTCGTCCTCTCGAGGGGGAAGGCTGGATCGGCGGCGAGATCCGCGACGGCAGCTTCGCATACCAGTTCCGCGTGCCCGTGGGCCAGGCCGACTCCCGGCGGCCGGCAGCGCTGCGCCGGCTTCCCGCCGAGGGCGGCGAGGGGCTGTTCGCCGCCCGCTTCCGGCACTCGCCGGACCGGGAACCTCCGGAGCCGTTGGCGGCGGAGAGAGCGGAAGCCGCCGCGGCGCTGCCGCTCTCCATCCCCTCCCGCCTGGAGTTCGAAAACGTCGACGACCGCGTGGCGGTGCGGCTTGACGGCAAGGAAATCCTGGCCCTCGAGTACTCCAGCGGCTCGCCGGTGCTGCGCTCGGAGAACGAGCATTACCTGCTCCTCCTCGCCGGCGGCGTCCGCGCCGAGCTGGAAGCCTTGCAAGTCTTCCGCGACGTTTACTACGCTCCTGGAGTGGGATCCCCCGATCCGGCCAGGAAGATCGAGTCGGTGGGCGCGGATGGCGAGAACGGCTACTTCGCCTGCGGCGACAACAGCCCCAACTCCTTCGACAGCCGCATGTGGGGAACGGTTCCCGAGCGCAACTTGATGGGGAAGGCGCTGCTGGTCTTCTGGCCCGCCTGGCCGGCCAACTGGCAGTGCAAATTCATCCGGTAACCACCCAGGCGGCTGGCGACTTAAGAATTAATTAGCAAAACCTCCTGATTTCGATTTCGCCGAGCCGTGGTGGTTCAGGAAATGCCGCTTGTACCCCATCAGGAAGACCGCGAAGAGGAACAGGTACACCGTCACTCCCAGGCCGATCAAGGTCTGGAACTCCGCCGCTTGGCTCTTATTCTGGATGAGGTCCACGGTCCGGACGGTTTGCTCCGCGACGGTGGTGATCTGGTTGGTGAAATTGTTGATGTCGCGGAGGTTGAAGCTGTGGAAGGCGATGCGCAGCTGGGTCACCGTTCCTTTGCTGTGCTCGTGCATCTCTTCCAGGGCCAGGTTCTTGTAGCCGTGCTTCTCGAGCCACTTGGCCTGCTCGGCAATCTTCTGGATCTGCGCCTCGGTGTCTTCCAGGAGGCCTTTGATCCTTTCTGCGGTCTTGAAGTCATGGCAGACCGTGCACCGCTCCGTGTTGATGATGCCGGTGGTTGGCGAGTGGATGTCGTGATGGCCGTGGCAGTAGATGCAAGTGGGGTGGGTGTTTTCCCCGTGCGGCGAGCCGAGATGCTTTTCCATGATGGCGACGTGGCACTTGCCGCAGAAGTAGGAAACCTTGCTGGCAGGCTTGGGGCGATGGATGAAGCCCTTCAAGCTGTGATGCGCCGAATCGATGGCTTGCCGGTTGTCCGGCTGGCCGGCAATGTCGGGATCGCCGCCGTGGCAGCTGTCGCAAGTGATCTGGTTCTGGAAGTGAATGCTGGCCGACCAGTCCTGAACGGCCTGGCTCAGCTTGCCGGGCAAGGAAGCATGACAGGCGATGCAGCCGTTCTTGGGGTAGGCTTCCACCGGGGTTTTGGGAGTTTTAGCATGGGCCAGGCTCTGGTCTTCCGCCGCGGCCGGACTCGAGCTCGCCAGAACGATCGAGGTTATGAGCAGGATTGCTTTATTCATACCAGCGCTTCTTGATTTCCAGATGCTCCCACCAGAGCATGCTATAGAAGAAGATGACCATGCCGATGAGGGACAAGATGAAAAGATGGTGCTCATGATAATATTCCACCAAGGGCACGAGATTCCCCTCGCTGTCCGATGGCCACAGGCCCCACAAGGTCAGAGCCAGGAAGACGAGGAGAATCAGCGTCACCGCCACATGGTAAACCGGACCCGGCGGCCTCCCGCTCCTTTTCCGGTACCAGAAGGGCACGGTCAGAAGAACCAGGAAGACCGCCCCCTGGGACATCACTCCCAGGATCTTTCCGGAGATTCCCAGCAAGGTCGGCGGCATGAGCTTGAGATACTGGTAAACGGCCAGGAAGTACCATTCCGGCTTGATGTGGGGGGGAGTGACCCTGGGATTGGCCGGCTCCTCGGCCGCCTCCGGGAAGAGGAGGACGATGGCCATGATGGCTGCCATGGTCCCCAGCACCGAAACCAGCATCTTGATCATTTCATTTGGAAAAAAAGGCTCGAGCTGGTGAGGCTTGTATTTCTTCGAGTAATCCACGCTCATGGCCTGCTGACCTTTCTATTCATAGCGGTTCGCTGATTCCCGTCCGGCGGATCATTATGAAGTGCATGGCCATGAACAGGATGACGATTCCCGGCAAAATGGCCACGTGCAGGGCATAGAAGAAACCCAGCGTGTCTCCGGAAATGGAATGGCCCCGCCGCACCCATTCCACGATGGCGCTGCCGATGAACGGCACAGCGCTGGGGATCTCTGTGCCCACCTTGGCCCCCCAGTAGCTCAGCTGGGTCCAGGGGAGCAGATAACCCGTGAACGCCATGCACAGGGTCAAAAGAAGCAGGACGATCCCGCTCACCCAGTGAAGCTCTCTCGGCGAGCGGAAGATCTTCCGGTAAGCCACGCGGTACATGTGCATGAACACGAGCAGGATCATGACATTGGCTGATACCACGTGAATCCTCTGAACCAGCCAGCCCATCTGGACGTTGCTTTTGATGAACATGACGCTATCGAAGGCCTGGTCCGGCTGGGGCTTGTAGTACATCATGAGGAGCGCCCCGGTGAACATCTGCACCAGGAAGCAAAAGAGGGAAAGGCCGCCGAAGCAGGCCGGCCAGGTGAGATGGCAAGGCACCTTCTTCCTGGTGACGTTCTTCTCGAGAAGGGGAGTGAACTCATACCTCTGGTCGAACCATTGATAGGTTTTTTTGATGGCGGCTTTCATGATTCACCCGATGATTAAAACTCCCTCCTTGACTTCCGCCGGAATGATCTCCAGCGGCTGATTGGTCGGGCCCTTCACCACCTTGCCGCCTTGATCGAAAATGGCGCCGTGGCACGGGCAGATGAAAGATCGGCTGGAATGCTCCCAGCGCACCAGGCAGCCGAGATGAGTGCAGGCGGCGTTGAGAACCAGAGGCTTCCCCTGATTGATCAAAATGACGATCTGCGCCCCCATGTAATCGCGGTAAATCGCTTCATCCTCCTTGATGTCGGCAATCGGGATGCGGATGGTGGAGTCCGCCTCCAGGCGGTTGGGGCGCTGGAGAAAAGAGGCCAGCGGCGCCGCCACCATGCCTGAGCCCACCATGCCCATGCAGGCCAGACAGTTGCGGAAAAAGATCCTTCTCCCGGAATTGTCGTTGCTTTGCGGGTCGATCATGCCGGTCTACTCCTTGGTTTCGGTTTTCATTAAATAAGGCACGCCGCGATCGGCTAACAGGAGGGTGGCCACCTTTTTGTAGGCTGCCAGGGCAGCATCTTTCTTGCCTTGCCGCTCCTCGATCTGGGCGAGGAGATAGTAGCAGCGGGCGTCCAGGGGATTCACCGCGATTTGCTTGAGGAGCTGCTCCCGGGCCGGCCCCAGTTGATTGCGCAGGATGGCGATCTCGACCAGCCCCAACGCCGCTTCCACGGATCTCGGAATTTCAGCCAGGATGTCCTGGTAGAGCTTTTCGGCGCTTTGCAGGTCTCCGAGGGAAAATTGCAGGCCGGCGAGACCGAGCTTGGCATCGAGGAGCCTGGGAGCGAGCTTCAGAGCCTCTTCGTACTTTTGCCTGGCCAGATCGAGGAGCTTGCGCCGCTCGAAGCCCCTCGCCAGGAGCAGATGGCGGTGGGCCTCCAGCTCTTCAAGGGTCGAGGCCCCTTCGCGGCCCGTTGCGGCCGTTGATTTGGCCAGCTTCACCTCTCCCTTTTTCAACGCGGCGAGGATGCCGCTTGAGGCCAGGTCCACGAAGTCGAAAGGATAGCCGCTCAGCGCCAGGGTGATGATCCCATCGGGATTGATCAAGAACAAGCTGGGGATGACCTTGACATCGTATTTTTCGAAAACCTGGAGCTTGGGATCGCGGAGCACGAGGGGCGCCGGATCCAGTTTGGCTTCATCGAGCAGCTGGTGGATCTTGGCGGCGGGGTCCGGGCTGCCGATGATGAGGAAGAGGCGGACCTTCAAGCTGTCGAAAGGGGTAGATTTGAGGAGCTGCCGGAGGTCCTTGACCGCCTGGATGGTGTTGGGGTGATTCAGCTCGCCGAAAATTAGCATCTCGACCTCATTCTCGACGCGGGCGCTCTGGCGGCTTTTTCCGGAGAGATCCGCCAGCTCCCACGCCGGGGCCTTGGAACCTTCCTTGAGAAGGGCCAAGAGCGATTGCATCGGAGCCAGGATGAGCAGCAGCGAAAGGAGGGCTGTATTGCGGGCGAAGCCCGCATTATAGTATTTTCTCATGGTTCACACTCTCCGAATCATTTCGTGACCGGAACGGGCTCCTTGGTCCCGCGGTGGTATTCATGCCTGGGATGGCATGCCGGCGTGCAGGCACCCCCATCCGGGAGCCGCTCGAACTTGACCGGCGCATCCAGCCAGCCTCCAAAGACGAAGCTCTCCCGGATGTGGTCCGGGGTGGCGCTGGCGTGCTCGTGGTGGCAGGCCCGGCAGGTGCGGCTCTTTTCCCGGTGGACGTGGGCGTAGTGAAGGTTCACATCGCCGTTTTCAAAGCGGGTGATCCGGTAGCCTTTCTCCACCAGGACCAGCTGCGGCAGATGGCACTGGAAGCAGAGCCCGTAGCTCTCCAGGTTGAACTCCGGCAGGTAAAACTGGCGCGGGTAGTCGTGGCGGAGCAGGCGGAAGTTCGAGCCGGCGTGGGGGTCGTGGCAGGCCGAGCAGTCGGCTCTCCGGACCGGTCCGTGGAAATACGGATTCTTCGCCAGCTGATCGGCGATATTGGCGAGCAGCGCCCCGTCGGCGGCCTCCACCGGCCGGTCATGGCACTCGAGGCAGCTGTCCAGAGGCGGGCGCTTGAGCAAATTGGCATACCGGCTGGAGTGCCCGCTGTGGCACTTGTGGCAGCCGCCTTCCTGGTCAAGGGCCCCGTGAACCAGAGCGGCCTTGGCCAAGCGCTCCCCGATATTTTTGTGGCAATCGAGGCAAAGCTCCTTCTCGCCGCGCAATTGGTAAGGATGATCCGAGGAGTGCGCATCATGGCATCGGGAGCAGTCTTCCTTGACGGGGGGATGCTGGTAGTTCGCCGCGTCGAAGTCCTCCTGGACTTCCCGATGGCAGGAGGAGCACAGCTCCGATCCCTCGGCCACGAGGAGTCCCCGCTTCCAGGAGGAGTGAGCCTCGTGGCACAAGATGCAAGCTCCTTCCTTGGCGGGAGCGTGGACATGCTTGCGGTTGAGGAAGTCGTTCTTCTGATGGCATTCCAGGCACAGGTCTCTGGAAGGCTCGCGGCGGAGGAGATGAGCCCAGTCCGACTGATGGGCGTCGTGGCAGCTCGAGCACTTCCCCTCGCTGACGGGAGCGTGGACGAAATTTTTCTGGGACTGGGGATGACAAGCGGTGCAAAGTTCCTGTTCGGGCCGCTTCAATTTCCATTTGGCGACACATGCTTTGCTTTCAGGGTTCGCCGGCCCGAGGGGCGTCTCGGCAAGGTGGCAGACCTGGCATTTTTCCCGGCTGACGGGGGTGTGGAGGAACGGCTTCCGGTTCAGCTCGGAATGGCAGGCCTCGTTCAAACAGCGGACTTCTTCGGCCTTTTTGGAGGCGTCCGGCGCCGCGGGAGGGAGATCTCCGGCCGCGGCGAAGGCTGGCAGGAAGAGAGGGGACACGATGGCGATGATCGTCGACAAACCAGCCATTTCTGAGATCTCCGGTCGAAAGAGTGCTGGTTGAGCGATCTGGCCCCACGGGGGGATTTTTGGCGCCCGCGCCCCGCCCTTTAACCAGCAGGGCCGCGGGATGACCTCCCTCGGGGAGGCTCAACCGGCCAACAAGAAGTTTGACGGTAATAGGGAGCAAATCCCATTCCACGGAAAAATCCCCATGAATCGCTGGGAGCGGTCCTTTTGAAGAAAAGAGAATAGAGAATTTTTACAAAAATACGTGGAAAATTCCCCCTTTTCACGAAAGATTATCCACAGTCCGGGTTCTAACCATCGAAACCACGAGAAAAACCGGTGATTTTTAAAGAGTCGGCACGCCAGGCGGATTTCCTTCGGGGGAAATCAAAATATTCAGGGTTTCCAGCGGTTGCAGATTCCGAGCCTGGGGGTCCGCGGCCATCCCAGGACAGGGGCGGCTGGCGGTGCAAACCATACCAACTTTGTGAAATTTTTCACAACGATTCCGGTAATTTTACCGGCTGAAGATTCCATGGGAGGTAGATCCTCAAAAATTTTTTTCAACCT
>JACQVS010000047.1 GCA_016209605.1 Planctomycetota bacterium | reverse complement strand
CTCGGCCTCCAGGCGGGCCTCGGAGCGACCACTTCGTGCACCCGCAAGCGGGTACCCGGCTCCTCCGGCCATTCGCTCCTGCGCCACTGCTCGGAGCTCACCTTTGCGTCTTGGCGGTTTAATCCTCTTCATCTTTTTCTTATTCGGTCTTGACATTTGGTTGCGGCTGTGGCTGCTTCAGGGGGATTGCGGGGCAGAATTCAGCTCGAGCTACGAGCGGCTGGCTTCGGTTTTCCGGGGGCCGGCGGCGGCGATTTCCCCGGCGGGGCCATCACCGGAGCCGTTCTGGCCGTTCTCGAAACCAGGGCGCGAGCCGTTCTGGTCGCCCGAGCCGCCGAAGCCGGTGGAGGCGCGGCGCAGGAAGCGGGGCAGCCAGGTTCGATTGGCGCTCCTTCTGGCCGGCGGGGGGGGGAGCTGTAACGGTTTTCTCGGCTTGATCGATGACACCCCTTGGCGGGCGTTGCGATAGTAGGCCAGGGCGAAGAGCGGGAAGTACTGGCTGTAGAGGTGGTACTTGAGATAAAAGACCCGCGGGAATCCGGTGCCGGTGAACTCGTTCTCCGACCAGGTGCCGCCGGCGTTTTGATGGTCCAGCAGGTACTGGATGCCGCGGCGCGCCTCCTGGCTTTCCACCTCGCCGGCTGCGATCAAGCCCATCACGGCCCAGGAAGTCTGCGAGGCGGTGCTCACCCCCCGCCCCATGAAGTGGGGCTCATCATAGGAGTAGCAGCTTTCCCCCCAGCCGCCGTCGGGGTTTTGCACCGACTTGAGCCAGAGGACCGCCTTGCGGACCAAGGGGGAATTGAGGTTGACCCCCACGGCGGCGAGGCCCTTGAGGACCTGCCAGGTGCCGTAAAGGTAATTGACGCCCCAGCGGCCGTACCAGGCCCCCGACGGCTCCTGCGAGCGCTTCAGGTACCGGACCGCCTGGGCGATGGCGGAGCGCACCTGCGGATCCTCCTTGAAGGGGGTGTGGGCGGCGAAACGGCCCAGCATCTCGAGGACGCGGCCGGTGATGTCGGCGCAAGCCGGATCCAGCATGGCGTTGTGGTCGGCGAACGGGAACTTGGTGAAGATCTCCCGGTCTACATCGACGTCGAAGGCGGCCCAGCCGCCGTTGGAGCACTGCATCCGCAGCACCCAGGCGACGCCGCGCTGAATGGCCATCACTCCCCCTTCCACCCCGCGGAGGTCCGCCCTTTCCAGGGCCATCAACACCGCGGCGGTGTCGTCGACATCGGGATAAAAATCGTTGCGGAACTGGAAGTACCAGCCGCTGGCTTCCAGGTCGGGATTGCGCACCTGACAGTCGCCGGATCGGCGCACTTCCTTGGAAACCAGCCAGCGGGCCGCGGAGACCATGGCCGGGTGGTCTTCACTGAGGCCGGCCTCGCCAAGGGCATTCACCGCCAGGGCCGTGTCCCAGATGGGAGAGAGGCAGGGCTGCAGCCGGATGGCCCCTCCTTCTTCAATTTCCAGCTCCTGGAGCTTCTTCAGGTTGGTGACGATGAGGGGATGATTCTCATCGTAACCCAGGCTCCACATGGCGATGATGGAGTTGACCATGGCCGGGAAGATGGCCCCCAGGCCATCGGAGTCCTCGAAGCGGGACACCATCCACTGCTTGGCCGAGTTCAAGGCCATGTTGCGCAGCGGCTTGATCGGGGCCTTCTCGATCAGCTTGAGGAGGCGGTCAATGAGAAGGAAGAAATTTTTCCAGCTGAAGAGGTTGGAGTCGCGGGGGATGGCCGGCAGGCGGACTTTCTTGCCGTTGCCGCCGCCCTCGGAGTTTTCCGATTCGGCCGGCCCTCGGTCCTGCTGGCTTTGGCTGTTTTCACCGGCCGGCGAATGGCAGGCGCCGTTGCCGTTCTTGCCGTTCTTACCAGCGCCGTTGCCGTTGCCGTTGCCGTTGGTCCGGCGGCGGGGTCGCTCGCCAATGAAGATTTCATCGATGTGGGCCTCGGGCGGGATCTCGCGCATCGGCTTCCGGGCGTAGAGAATCGACAGCGGCACCAGCATCGCCCTCGACCAGTAGGAGATTTCATAGATGTTGAAGTAAAAGAACCTCGGCAGGAGGATGATCTCGGGCGGGATGGCGGGGCACTCCGCCCAGTCGAACTGGTTGAGGAACGAGAGGTAGATCTTGGTGAAGGTGTTGACCTTGCCCGCCCCGCCCATCGACAGGATCGCCTCGCGAGCCTTGACCATGATCGGATCGGTCATGGGCCGGCCGGCCAGCTTGAGGGCGAAGTAAGCCTTGACCGAGGCGCTGATCTCCCCGGGACCGCCGTAGTAGATGTTCCACGATCCGTCCGGAAGCTGCTTGGATTTGATATAATTGGCCAGCTTGCGGATTTTTCCCCGGTTTTTTTCGGGATTGAGGAAATAGAGGAAGAGGATGTAGTCCGACTCCAAGGTCGAGTCGGCCTCCAGCTCGCCGATCCAGTAACCCAATCCCTCCTTGGAGAAGTGCTCGGGGGAAAGCCGGCGGTCTTCACCATCGGTGGGGACCAAGGTCCTTAGCAAGTAATTCTGGATTCCCTCGATGGCGCGGTCTAATCGCTGGATCGTGATATTTGGCAAGATATTTGAGCTAGGGCTGACCACTGTCATCCTCTTTACTAAGAAGAAATTCAAAGATCCAGATAAAACTCAATAATTTACTCTAACTTCGATATTTTTGAAACCTCCAATCGTCAAAAAATTGAGGTTCCGGTAAAGCGCATACCGCCGCCGATGATTTTACCTCACGGTTGCGCCATCTGCAGCTTCGCACCCCACCTCCCCCGCCGAGGTCCAGAGCGGTTTTTCTCCGTAAACCACCCGCCCGCCCTTCATCCGCAAGGGGGTCTTTTCGAAGTCCTTCAAGGTGATGGCCGGCTTGGCGGGGCCGGCGATTCCGGAGACCTGAACCCTCTCCCCGACGGCGGCCTGGCCAGGATCGACCGGAGCCACCTTGCCGTCGCGGCGATCGGTGGCCAGGATCATGCCGCGGCTTTCAAGGCCGCGCAGCTTGGCGGGCTTCAAGTTGGCGAGGACGACCACCTTGCGGCGCTCCAGCTCCTGGGGCTGCAAGTGCTTGCGCAGGCCGGCGCAGACCGTCCGGCGCTCGGAGCCAAGGTTGACGGTGAGGACGTAAAGGGAGTCGGCGTTGGGGTGCTCCTTTACCTCCTCGATCAAGCCGACGCGGAGGTCGAGCCACGAGAAGGGGTCCGATTCGGCCGGCGGTCCCGACGGCTGCGGGTGCGCCGCTGGCGGCAGGCCCCCCGCTCCGGCGGCCGGTGGAGCTTCCAGCCTCGGGAAGAGCGGCCCTTTTCGAACCACCCGGTAAGCGGTTTGCCCAAAGGCCGCCAGCGAGCCCGGGGCCGGCGGGATGCCGATCTGCTCGGCGACCGCCGCTGCCGTCCTCGGCATCACGGGAGCCAGCAAGGAGGCGATGCCGCGCAGGGCTTCGAGCGCGTTATAGAGGGTGCGGGCGTTGGCCCGGGAATCGCTTTCCTTCCACGGCGCCCTCTCGTTGAGATATGCGTTGGTCTTGCGGATGAAGGCCCACAGCGCTTCCAGGGCGCGGTGGTGCTCGCGGCGCTCCACCAGCCGGGCGTACTCCTCCTCCACCGGCAGCGGGTCGAGGTCGGCCTCCACCGCGCCGCCGGGGGCCAGGCAGCCGGCGAACTTGCTTTCAACCAGCTTGACGACGCGCAGGATCAGGTTGCCGAGGTCATTCCCCAGCTCGCCGTGGTAGCGTTCGATCAGCTCCTCCAGCGAGAACTTGCCGTCCAGGCCGCTGGCGAAGGCCCTCAAGAAGTAGTATCGCAGCACCTCCGGGCCGTGGCGCCGGGCCACCTCGAGGGGATCGACGACGTTGCCCAGATGCTTCGCCATCTTGCGCCCCTCGCGGTCGAGGATGAAGCCGTGCACGTAAACTTGCCGGGGCAGGGGATGGCCGGCGGAATGGAGGATGCAGGGCCAGATCACCGTGTGGAACCAGATGATGTCCTTTCCGATCACGTGCACGTCCGCGGGCCAGAAGCGCTCGTAGAGGTTCCGGGGCGAGAGCAGCGCCGAGATGTAGTTCGACAGCGCGTCGAACCACACGTAGATGACGTGCCTGGAATCGCCGGGGACCGGGATGCCCCAGTTGAAGGTGCAGCGCGAGATGGAAAGATCGCGCACCTCTTCATCCAGGCGGGATAGAATCTCGTTGCGCCGCTCCTCGGGATAGATGAACTCCGGATGGCTGCGGATATGCTCCTGGATCCACGGCCGGTACTTGCCCAGCCGGAAGAAGTACGACTCCTCCTTCACCCGCTCCGTCGGCCGGCCGTGGATGGGGCACTTGCCGTCCTGGAGCTGGCTGTCGGTGTAGAACGACTCGCAGGAGATGCAGTAGTCCCCTTCGTAGTTGCCGAAGTAGACGTCCCCCCTGGCCTGGAGGCGCGCGAAGAGCTCGGCGGCAAAGCGGTGGTGGCGCGGCTCGGAGGTGCGGATGAAGTCATCGTTCGAGATCTCCAGCTCCTGGCAGAGGGCCCGGAAGACCTTGGCCTGGTCATCGACAAAGGCTTGCGGCGTGGTGCCGGCCTTTTCGGCCGCCTCCTGGATTTTCTCGCCGTGCTCATCCAGGCCGGTGAGGAGATGGGTGTCGAGCCCCTGCTGGCGGTGCCAGCGGGCGTAAAAATCGGCCACCGTCTTTTCGTAGGCGTGCCCCAGGTGCGGGACGCTGTTGGGATAGTCAATGGCGGTGGTGATGTAAAATTTTCCCCCTGGCGCGGGCGGGTCGTTCCCTTTTGAGCTCATGGGCAATGGCTTTCCGGTTCAAAAAATCGCTTCCTTTTTGGATACGGCCACAATAATAACAAATTCTGAAGTATACGGGAAAAATTCTTCCAAACCACGATCCCCCTTATCTCTTTAATGACGATGAAGCCGCCCTTAAACTTGAGACCATGCTGAAAAATTTCAAGCAATTTGCCGGCCTCGCCCGTCTGGCCGTCCTGGTTGCGCTCCCGGCGGCGGCCTCGGGAGGCATCGTCATCACGGAAATCCACTACCATCCGCCCGCGGCCGACTCAAACCTCGAGTTCATCGAGATATATAACAGCGATCCGGCCATCCAGAACCTCTCCGGCTACCGCTTCACGGGCGGGGTGCAGTTCACCTTTCCGCCGGGGACGTTTTTGGAGGGGGGGGCGTACCTGGTGGTG